>NZ_JBOFOC010000096.1:0-2710 GCF_051659245.1 Microbulbifer sp. | reverse complement strand
CCTCCACTACGTAGTTGATGCCGATCGCGGGCATGGCCCGCTCCTACAGGGCACCGACAAACAAAACCGAGAGGCCTCCCTTGGAACAGTATCGCGGCACCACCATTCTCTCCTGCCGGCGCGGCGGCAAAGTCGTTATCGGCGGCGACGGCCAGGTCTCCATGGGCAACACCATCATGAAGGGCAATGCGCGCAAGGTGCGCCGCCTGTACAAGGACAAGGTGATCGCCGGATTCGCCGGCGGCACCGCCGACGCCTTCACCCTGTTCGAGCGCTTCGAGGCCAAGCTGGAGGCCCACGGCGGACAGCTCACCCGCGCCGCGGTGGAGCTGGCCAAGGACTGGCGCACCGACCGCGCCCTGCGTCGGTTGGAGGCGCTGCTGGCGGTAGCGGACGAAAGCGCCAGCCTGATCGTCACCGGCAACGGTGACGTGATCCAGCCGGAGGACGACCTGATCGCCATCGGCTCCGGCGGCCCCTTCGCCCAATCGGCCGCCCGCGCGCTGCTGGACAACACCGAACTGGACGCGCGCACCATCGTCGAACAGGGCCTGAAGATTGCCGGCGATATCTGCGTCTACACCAACCAGAACCACACTATTGAAGAACTGAGTTACTGAGAGCCTTTTTAAGACCCTGTAGGAGCGGCCCATGGCCGCGATCTTAGTCCTGAGCCGGCACCGATCGCGGCGACCGCCATGGATGGCGGGAATGCCAATTGTGCATGGAGCACACAATCGGCCATGGGCCGCTCCTACATGGAGGTTCTCTCGAATCGCACACGAGAATTTCTATGTCCCAGATGACCCCCCGCGAAATAGTCCACGAACTCGATCGCCATATCGTCGGCCAGCAGGACGCCAAGCGCGCCGTGGCCATCGCCCTGCGCAACCGCTGGCGGCGCATGCAGGTAAACGAAGAGCTGCGTGCGGAAATCACCCCGAAAAATATTCTGATGATCGGCCCCACCGGCGTGGGCAAGACCGAGATCGCCCGCCGCCTGGCAAAGCTCGCCAACGCACCTTTTATCAAGGTGGAGGCCACCAAGTTCACCGAAGTGGGCTACGTGGGCCGCGATGTGGAATCCATCGTGCGCGACCTGGTGGAGATGGCGGTCAAATTGGAGCGCGAACAGGCCATGGCCGCGGTGGAGCAGCGCGCGATGGACGCCGCCGAGGAGCGGGTGCTCGACGCCCTGCTGCCACCGGCGCGTTCCACCGAACCGGGCGACCGGGATTCCAACACCCGCCAGCTGTTCCGCAAAAAACTGCGCGAGGGGGAACTGGACGAAAAGGAAATTGAAATAGAGATCTCGGTGGCCCCTGTGGGTGTGGAAATCATGGCGCCCCCGGGCATGGAGGAAATGACCAACCAGCTGCAGGGCATGTTCTCCAATATGTCCCAGGGCCGCACGCGCAAGCGCAAGCTCACCGTCAAGCAGGCGCTCAAGCAGCTCACCGACGAGGAAGCGGCTAAGCTGGTCAACGACGAGGAGGTGAAGAGCCGCGCGATCGAAGCCGCGGAACAGAACGGTATCGTGTTTCTCGACGAGATCGACAAGGTGGCCAAGCGCCAGGAAACGGGCGGCGCCGACGTGTCCCGCGAGGGCGTGCAGCGCGACCTGCTGCCGCTGATCGAGGGCAGCACCGTGAGCACCAAGTACGGCATGATCAAGACCGACCATATTCTGTTTATCGCCTCCGGCGCCTTCCACCTGTCCAAGCCCTCGGACCTGATTCCGGAGCTGCAGGGTCGGTTGCCGATCCGCGTGGAACTGAGCTCGCTCACTTCCGGGGATTTCCAGCGCATCCTCACCGAGCCCTCCGCCTCGCTCACCGAGCAGCAGAGGGCACTGCTGGCCACCGAGGGCTTGCAGCTGGAATTCTCCGAGGACGGCATCCGCCGCATCGCCGAAGTGGCCTACCAGGTCAACGAGAGCACGGAAAACATCGGCGCGCGCCGCCTGCACACAGTGCTGGAGCGGCTGCTGGAGGAAATATCCTTCGACGCCGGCGACGGCGACAAAACCATCACCATCGACGCCGCCTACGTGGACAGCCACCTGGGCGAACTGAGCCGGGACGAGGACCTGTCCCGCTTCATTCTGTAACTTGAAAAGAAAGCTCCCCTCTCCCTCTGGGAGAGGGGCCGGGGGAGAGGGCGCCGGAAGCGGCCCCCGCAAACAGATAAATATGAAACCACCAAAAAAAATCCGCCTAAACCGCACAGAAAAAAACCTGCAGCTACTATTCGACGATGCCGAATACACCCTGCCGGCGGAATACCTGCGCGTCCACTCTCCCAGCGCCGAGGTGCGCGGCCACGGCGCCGGCGAGCCGTTGCTGGTCAGCGGGAAAATGCATGTGGGTATTGAAAGCGTCGAGACCGCCGGCCGTTACGCGCTGAAAATCGTCTTCGACGACGGCCACGACAGCGGCATCTACACCTGGGAATATTTGCGCGAACTGGGCGAAAACTACGCAGCCAACTGGGACGCCTACCTGCAGCGCCTGCAGCAGGCGGGCAAGGGTCGCGATCCGGACGAGAGCCCGGTCAAGTTTATCGGTTAAACGTCTCCTTTTAACTCAACTTTCGGAGTTCGAGGCGCCTGCCGGTGGCACAAGCCGGGGCGGGGTGCGCCTTTCTGGGACTGTCTGCGAGAGGGACCTCGCGGACAAGCCTACAGGGACGTATTTACGGCGTGTCCCAG
>NZ_JBOFOC010000095.1:0-3894 GCF_051659245.1 Microbulbifer sp. | reverse complement strand
TCCGCGATCTGAGGTTCTGACGAAGTCCGATCGCGGCCATGGGCCGCTCCCGGCCGGACCGCTCCTACAAAAAGGATGGGTGGATAAAGGAGCAGAGTATGTCAAAAGAAAAAGACGATAACTACTGGCGCGACAAGCTTTCACCGGAAGAATTTCAGGTGTGTCGCGAGGCCGGCACCGAGCGGCCATTTTCCGGTGAGTATTGGGATCTCTTCGAGGACGGCAGCTATCGCTGCCGCTGTTGCGGCGAGGTGTTGTTCCAGTCCGAATCCAAGTTCGATGCCGGTTGCGGCTGGCCCAGCTTCGACGCGGAAGCCCGCCGGGGCGTGGTGGATGAGCGGGTGGACAACACCCTGGGAATGCAGCGCACGGAAATCGTCTGTGCCAACTGCGGCTGCCATCTGGGGCACGTATTTCCAGACGGCCCCACGGAGACGGGATTGCGTTACTGTGTGAACTCGCTATCGGTGAAATTCGACCCCAGTCAGGGAGAGAAAAAATGACAGAGGGACACTGGAGCCGCTGGCTGGTGGGCATTCAGGTGCTGCTGCTGACGATCATCCTTCTCGCGGGCCTGGCCCTGCGCCTGGAACTGGTGCACTTCCGCCTGGTGTTCCAGGTATTCAGGTACGCCGGCCTGGCGGCGCTGGCGGTGGCGCTGCTGTGCATGCCGGTGTTTATCTGGGGGCTGGTGAAGCGCCACCCGGAGAGCCGCCGCGCGGCGCTCTGGGGTGTGGTGCTGGGGCTGTTGCCGGTGGCGGTGCCGCTGCTCACCGTGGGCAAGAACAACTTCGACGTGCCGCCCATCCACGATATCACCACCGATACCAGGGACCCGCCCCGGTATGAAACAGTGCCGTCCCTCCGCGAGGAGGGCGACAACAGCGCCGAATATGCCGGGGAGCCGGTGGCGGACCAGCAGCGCGAGGCGGATATCTACTCGGATATCCAGCCACTGCAACTGGCCCTGCCGGTGGAACAGGCCACCCAACTGGCGGCCGATGTGGCCGGAGACATGGGCTGGCGGGTGGTGGCGCAGGACAACCGTCGCGGCCACCTGGAAGCGGTGGACAGGACCCCATTGCTGGGGTTCAAGGACGATATTGTGGTCCGGGTACGGGCGAAAGGAGAGGGTAGCCGGGTGGATGTGCGCTCCAGCTCCCGTGTGGGCAAGAGCGACCTGGGGACCAACGCCAGGCGCATTCGGGAGTTTCTCTCGGAGATGGAGGGCCGGGGCAAATCCCAGGTCGGGGGAAGCGGGTAAGTGCCTGACTTAGAAAGAAAAAAATACAGTAAAAGTTATCCCGCGGGTGTTGACAGCCCCCGGGGTGCTACATAGAATGCGCCCCACTTCTGACGCAGTGCTGATCTAAGAGACGCCAGCGGGCGGCAGAGGAGTTCCGGGTCCCCTTCGTCTAGAGGCCTAGGACACCGCCCTTTCACGGCGGTAACAGGGGTTCGACTCCCCTAGGGGACGCCACGCGGGAATAGCTCAGTTGGTAGAGCGCAACCTTGCCAAGGTTGAGGTCGCCGGTTCGAACCCGGTTTCCCGCTCCATTTACCTGCTTGGTGCAAGAAGGTGTTTACACTGTTTCTTGTAGCAGGTTGCTCCGGAAAGTTTCCGGTAGCGATGCCATCGACAGTGTGGCAGCATTGGCCCTGGCAGGGCCAAGTGCAAGTTTTCTGTCCCCATCGTCTAGAGGCCTAGGACACCGCCCTTTCACGGCGGTAACAGGGGTTCGACTCCCCTTGGGGATGCCATATTCGAAGGGTCGCAATATTGTGATCCGAGAAGAGAGTCAGGCGGGAATAGCTCAGTTGGTAGAGCGCAACCTTGCCAAGGTTGAGGTCGCCGGTTCGAGCCCGGTTTCCCGCTCCAAATAAAAAAGCCGCTCCATCGAGCGGCTTTTTTTTGCGCAATTTTCAGAATCCGCCGGACGAACACAAGGTTCGCCCCTACAGATGCCTGCATTGTCTCCCTGTAGGAGCCTGCTTGCAGGCGAAAGGAGCCGGGCTCCGTAGTGATTCGCTTGCAAGCAAGCTCCTACAGGGTGCCCGATTCACCCTTGGCGTTTCCCGCAAACTTTGTCCGGTTGAAATATGCCGGCCATGGGCGTTGAATAGGCGCTCGTTTCCAGGAGGCAGTAATGACAGCCGCGCTCTCCATCCGCAATCTGCAAAAGACCTACGACAACGGTTTCCAGGCTCTAAAGGGCATCAGCTTCGACGTGCAGCCGGGAGACTTCTTCGCTTTGCTGGGCCCAAACGGCGCCGGCAAGTCCACCACCATCGGTATCATCTGCTCGCTGGTGCGCAAGACCGCGGGCCAGGTGTCTATCTTCGGTATCGATATCGACGAGAATTTCCCCGCGGCCAAGCAGATGTTGGGCGTGGTACCGCAGGAGTTCAATTTCAGCCAGTTCGAGAAGGTCTACGATATCGTCGTTACCCAGGGCGGTTTCTACGGCATGCCGCGCAAGTTGGCGGAGGAGCGCACGGAAAAATATCTCAAGCAACTGGGGCTGTGGGACAAACGCGGCACCCAGGCGCGTATGCTCTCCGGCGGCATGAAGCGCCGGCTGATGATTGCGCGGGCGCTGATTCACGAGCCCAAACTGTTGATTCTCGACGAGCCCACCGCCGGAGTGGATATCGAACTGCGCCGCTCCATGTGGACTTTTTTACAGGAGATCAACCGGGAGGGTACAACGATTATCCTCACTACCCACTACCTGGAGGAAGCGGAGAGCCTGTGCCGCAATATCGCCATTATCGACAAGGGCGATATCGTGGAGAACACCTCGATCAAATCGCTGCTGAAAACCCTGAATAAGGAAGTTTTTATTCTCGATTCCCGCGATAGCCTGAGCGAGTGCCCGGACCTGAAAGGCTTCGAGGGGCGACTGCTGGATGACCACAGCCTGGAGGTGACGGTGGAGAGGGGCCACTCGCTTACCGAGCTGTTCGCCGCACTCGGGGAGCAGGACATCAGCATCGTCAGTATGCGCAACCGCGCCAATCGCCTGGAGGAGTTGTTCGTCTCCCTGCTCGCGGAAAACAAGCAGCTTGAGGGGGAAGAGTAGTGAACAGCAATGCCACCTGGACTTCCTTTTCGACCATTATCCGGCGGGAGGTGCGCCGCTTTATGCGCATCTGGCCGCAGACCCTGGTGCCGCCAGTGATCACCATGTCGTTATACTTCGTGATCTTCGGTTCGTTGATCGGCAGGCGTATCGGCGAAATGGGCGGCTATTCTTATATGGAATTCGTGGTGCCGGGCCTGATCATGATGGCGGTGATCACCAACTCCTATTCCAATGTAGCCTCTTCCTTTTACAGTGCCAAGTTCCAGCGCAACGTCGAGGAGCTGCTGGTGTCGCCGACGCCCAATTGGGTGATCATGGCTGGCTATGTCCTGGGCGGCGTGTCCCGCGGGCTGATTGTCGGCCTGGTGGTGACGCTGATCGCGCTGTTCTTTACCGACCTGGGCGTGCAGCATATCGGGCTTACTATCTCCATTGTGTTCCTGGCCGCAGTTCTTTTTTCGCTGGCGGGTTTTATCAATGCTATCTTTGCCAACAGCTTTGACGATATCTCGATTATTCCCACCTTTGTGCTGACGCCGCTCACCTATCTGGGGGGAGTCTTCTATTCCATCGAGCTGCTGTCGCCCTTCTTTCAGGGGCTGTCCAAGCTGAACCCGGTTCTATATATGGTGAACGCCTTCCGCTACGGCGTGCTGGGCGTGTCCGATATCAATGTGGTCTGGGCTTTTGTCGGTGTACTCTCATTTATCGTCCTGCTGTTTGCCTGGGGGCTGCACCTGATGACCCATGGCAAGCGCTTGCGACACTAATATATTCATCTGTAGGAGCGGGGCCAGACCCCGCTAGC
>NZ_JBOFOC010000094.1:0-4626 GCF_051659245.1 Microbulbifer sp. | reverse complement strand
CGCTCCTACAGGGGGTGAGCAGTTACGGTTCAAGATTCATTTCGATTACAGGAGTGCGTCGAGCTTGTCCTTCAGGATCTTGTTGATCATCTGCGGATTGGCCTGGCCCTTCGAGGCTTTCATGATCTGGCCGACAAAGTAGCCCATCATCTTCGGCCGCTTGGCCTCCTCGGCCTTGCGGTAGTTTTCCACCTGCGCGGGGCTGGCGGCGATCACCTCGTCGACCATTTTTTCGATGGCGCCGGTGTCGCTGACCTGTTTCAGGCCGCGTTTTTCGATCACTGCGTCTGCATCGCCCTCACCGGCAGCCATGGCCTCGAACACCTGTTTGGCGATCTTGCTGGAAATGGTGTTGTCGGTGATGCGCGCAATCAGCCCCGCCAGCTGTTCGGCGGAAACCGGTGAGCGCTCGATGGTGAGTTCCTCGCGGTTCAGCAGCGCGGCCAGCTCGCCCATGACCCAGTTGGCGGCCAGTTTGGGTTCGCCGGATTCTTTCGCCACGGTTTCAAAGTAGTCGGCGACCGCGCGCTCCTGGGTCAGCTGGTCGGCATCATAGGCGGAGAGGCTGTACTCGCTCTGGAAGCGCGCGTATTTGGCGTCCGGCAGTTCCGGCAGCCGGCTGCGCACCGTCTCCACATAATCCTCGGACAGTTCCACCGGCAGCAGGTCCGGGCAGGGGAAATAGCGGTAGTCATTGGCCACTTCCTTGCTGCGCATGGAGCGGGTTTCGTTTTTGTCCGAGTCGTAGAGACGGGTTTCCTGCACCACGCTGCCGCCGTCCTCGATCAGGTCGATCTGGCGCTGGGCCTCCACCACGATGGCTTTTTCCACGAAGCGGAAGGAGTTGACGTTCTTGATCTCGGTGCGGGTGCCGAGTTTTTCTTCGCCCTTTAAACGCACCGATACATTGGCGTCGCAGCGCATGGAGCCCTGGGACATATCGCCGTCGGAAATGCCCAGGTAGGTGACGATGCTGTGAATCTTTTTCAGGTAGGCGACGGCTTCCGCGGCGCTGCGCATATCCGGTTCGGACACTATCTCGATCAGCGGTGTGCCGGCGCGGTTCAGGTCGATGCCGGACATGCCGTGGCCGTGTGTTTCAAAAATGGTTTCGTGCAGGGATTTGCCGGCGTCCTCTTCCAGGTGCGCGTGGTGCAGGCGCACCTTCTTGCTGGAGCCGTCCTCCAGGTGAATCTCGATTTCCCCGGGACCGACGATCGGTTGCGCGAGCTGGGTGGTCTGGTAACCCTTGGGCAGGTCCGGGTAGAAATAGTTTTTGCGCTCGAACACCGAGCGCCTGCCGATTTCCGCGTTCATCGCCAGGCCGAACATCACCGCGTAGCGGAAGGCCTCCTCGTTGGGTACCGGCAGGGTTCCCGGCATGGCCAGGTCGATGGCGCAGGCCTGGGTGTTGGGCGCCGCGCCGAAGCGGGTGCTAGCGCCGGAGAAGAGTTTTGATTTGGTGGCGAGCTGGACGTGGACTTCCAGCCCGATAACGATTTCCCATTCCACAAGCATTCTCCTTAGGCGGCGCTGGCTTTGTGCCAGTCGGTTACCTGTTGATACCGGTGCGCGACGTTGAGCATGCGCGCCTCATCCAGGTAGTTGCCGATAATCTGCAGGCCCACGGGCAGGTTGTTCACCAGGCCGCAGGGCAGGGACATGCCGGGCAGTCCCGCGAGATTGGCGGCGATGGTGTAGATATCCTCCAGGTACATGGCCACCGGGTCGGCTTTTTTCTCCCCCAGCGCAAAGGCCGGCGAGGGGGTGGTGGGGCCCATGATCACGTCCACCTTTTCGAACGCCTGCACAAAGTCCTGCTTGATCAGGCGGCGCACCTGCTGGGCCTTGTTGTAGTAGGCGTCGTAGTAGCCGGCGGACAGGGCGTAGGTGCCCACGAGAATGCGCCGCTGCACCTCTTCACCGAAGCCCTCGCCGCGGGAGCGCATATACAGGTCGCGCAAATCCCTGGGGTCTTCACAGCGGTGGCCGTAGCGCACGCCGTCGAAACGGGACAGGTTGGCGGAGGCCTCCGCCGGTGCGATCACATAGTAGGCGGGCACCGCCAGGTGGGTGTGGGGCAGGCTGACTTCCACCAGCTGTGCGCCCAGTTTTTCATATTCTTTCAACGCGTCCTGCACCCGCGCGGCCACCTGCGGATTGAGGTCGTCGCTGAAGTACTCCGCGGGGACACCGATCCTGAGACCGGCGATATCGCCGTTCAGTCCGGCGGTGTAGTCCGGCACCGGCCGGTCCAGGCTGGTGGAGTCCTTCGGGTCGTGGCCCGCCATTGCCGCCAGCAGGTAGGCGGCGTCCTCCGCGTTGCGGGCAATGGGGCCGCCCTGGTCCAGGCTGGAGGCGAAGGCGATCATGCCCCAGCGGGATACGCGCCCATAGGTGGGTTTGAGCCCGGTGGTGTTGGTCAGTGCCGCCGGCTGGCGGATGGAACCGCCGGTATCGGTGGCGGTGGCGCCGGGCGTCAGCTGTGCGGCCACCGCCGCCGCGGAGCCGCCGGAGGAGCCGCCGGGCACGCAGTTGCTGTTCCAGGGATTTTTCACCGGGCCGTAGTAGCTGGTTTCGTTGGAGGAGCCCATGGCGAACTCATCCATATTGGTCTTGCCCAGGGTCACAGCGCTGGCATTGTTGAAATTCTCCACCACGGTGGCGTCGTAGGGCGGGGTGAAATTGTCGAGCATTTTCGAGCCGCAGCTGGTGCGCACGCCCTCGGTGCAGAAGATATCCTTGTGGGCCAGGGGCACGCCGCACAGGGCCGGTGCGTCCCCGGCAGCCAGACGCTCGTCCGCCGCTGCCGCCTGTTGCAGGGCAAGCTCCGGGGTCACGGAAATAAAGCTGTTGTAGTTGCCGTCCAGCTGCTCGATGCGGCCCAGCAGGTGGCCGGTGATTTCGACGCTGGAAAACTGCCTGTCGCGCAGCCCGCGAATAATTTCTGCAATAGTTAGCTGATGCATGGAATTCCCTGATTATTCTGTGGGGCGTTTCAGTCGATCACTTTGGGGACCAGGTACAGCCCGCCTTCGGACTGGGGTGCCAGAGCGAGGAATTCCTCGCGGCGGTTGGACTCGGTGATCTCGTCGGTGCGCAATACCTGGATTTCGTCCAGGGGGTGGGCCATGGGCGCCACGCCTTCGGTGCTCACCGCCTGAAGCTGGTCCACCAGCTGCAGCACCTCCCCGAGGCGGTTGCCGACTTCGTCGATGGTTTCCTCGGAGATGGCGATACGGGCCAGCTCTGCCAGTTTTTCTACAGTTTGCGTGTCTACGGCCATGGGGGTCGGGCTCCAGCTCGGGTGGCGAATCCAAAGTTGCCTCGGTCGGGGGCGAGGCTGGGGGTCGGCAAATTTAGCATATTAGCGCCTTGCCCTGAATCCCCGCCGTTGTTAGAGTTTGCCGATTCTGGCCGGGGTCTGTGCACCGCCGGCCCCGGAGCCTTGAAAATGCGGCCCGGAACTCAGAATTTTCCGCGCGGACTAACTACCGCGTCTACTTCGCCCGCCCCGGGCGCTGTAATTAGAACAAGGTAACCGAATTCCATGTTTAAACGTTTGCGGGGCATGTTCTCCAGTGATCTGTCTATCGACCTGGGGACGGCCAACACGCTGATCTACGTCCGCGATCGCGGCGTGGTCCTGGATGAACCCTCAGTCGTCGCCATCCGCCACTACAACGGCCAGAAGATCGTCGAGGCGGTGGGGGTGGAAGCCAAGCGCATGCTCGGCCGGACTCCCGGCAATATCACCGCCATCCGCCCGCTGAAGGACGGGGTGATCGCCGATTTCCAGGTGACCGAAAAGATGCTGCAGCACTTTATCAAGAAAGTGCACGAGAACAGCTGGATGCGCCCCAGCCCGCGGGTGCTGGTCTGTGTGCCCTGCCAGTCCACCGAGGTGGAGCGCCGGGCCATCCGCGAGTCGGCCATGGGCGCCGGCGCCCGCGAGGTGTGGCTGATCGAGGAGCCTATGGCGGCGGCCATCGGCGCCGGCCTGAAGGTGGAGGAAGCCAGCGGTTCCATGGTGGTGGATATCGGCGGCGGCACCACCGAGATCGCCATCATTTCCCTGAACGGGGTGGTCTATTCCGACTCTGTGCGTATCGGCGGCGACCGCTTCGACGAGGCCATCGTCAACTACGTGCGCCGCAACTACGGCAGTGTGATCGGGGATGCCACCGCCGAGCGTATCAAGGAGGAGATCGGCTGTGCCTACGCCGGCAGCGAGGTGCGCGAGATCGACGTGCGCGGACGCAACCTGGCGGAGGGGGTGCCGCGCAGCTTTACCCTGAATTCCGACGAAATCCTCGAGGCTCTGCAGGAGCCGCTCACCGGCATAGTGCAGGCGGTGAAGAGCGCGCTGGAGCAGTCGCCGCCGGAGCTGGCCTCGGATATCGCTGAGCGCGGCATGGTGCTGACCGGCGGCGGCGCGCTGCTGCGGGACCTGGACCGCCTGCTGATGGAGGAGTCCGGCCTGCCGGTGATCGTCGCCGACGACCCGCTCACCTGTGTCGCCCGCGGCGGCGGCAAGGCGCTGGATATGATGGACAAGAGCCGCCTTTATCTGGTATCCAGCTGATAAGGTTCTTTGTAGGAGCGGCGGGGCGGCCAGCCGCCGCT
>NZ_JBOFOC010000093.1:0-43760 GCF_051659245.1 Microbulbifer sp. | reverse complement strand
TTCCAGTCCGGTTCATCCCCACGCCTGTGGGGAACACTAAAATCTCAGTTCAGGATGGGCGCCAACGCTCGGTTCATCCCCACGCCTGTGGAGACCACGGGACCCACTACCAGTATCAACAAAGCCTCCGCGGTTCATCCCCACGCCTGTGGGGAACACTGTCCAAAAGCGCCCGGTTGCGGTGCTGCGCCGGGTTCATCCCCACGCCTGTGGGGAACACTTGGCCTGCTGCCAGGCGCCGCCGTGGTGCACCGGTTCATCCCCACGCCTGTGGGGAACACCCCACCATGAATTTTCCGCCTTAATGCATGATCGGTTCATCCCCACGCCTGTGGGGAACACTCAAGAGAATATACCGCAAGGCTGCGGAACATCGGTTCATCCCCACGCCTGTGGGGAACACATTGCTGATTCTGGGTTCGGAATAAATCCGTACGGTTCATCCCCACGCCTGTGGGGAACACAGCTGGTTAAAGAGCAGAAGAAATTCATCAAGCGGTTCATCCCCACGCCTGTGGGGAACACTTAATTTCAAGTTGGTCGAATTTATCCCGTAGCGGTTCATCCCCACGCCTGTGGGGAACACGTTTCAGCGTCGATCGTTTGATGCTCTATGTGCGGTTCATCCCCACGCCTGTGGGGAACACGCCCAGATATCGCCGGCATTGCCAAGCGCATCCGGTTCATCCCCACGCCTGTGGGGAACACCTTTGTCCCCACGAAGGTCTCGCGCACCCAAGCGGTTCATCCCCACGCCTGTGGGGAACACGCCAGCGGCGAACTCGAACGGCTCTTTGAACGCGGTTCATCCCCACGCCTGTGGGGAACACGGAAACGAAAACGCGTAATATTTATTTAGCGCCGGTTCATCCCCACGCCTGTGGGGAACACTACGCGAAGCAGGCGTTCGCCCTGATGGCCTCCGGTTCATCCCCACGCCTGTGGGGAACACTGGTTTGATTTTAGTGGACATGGCCGCTCACCCGGTTCATCCCCACGCCTGTGGGGAACACCAGGGCGCACCCTTCGCCCCGATTTATCGGGGCGGTTCATCCCCACGCCTGTGGGGAACACCTGCTGTCCGGAAACGAGAGTTTGATTATCGGCGGTTCATCCCCACGCCTGTGGGGAACACCAAAACGATATAGTCATTGTCGATTTTGTAAACGGTTCATCCCCACGCCTGTGGGGAACACTAGTAGAGCTGGTCCCATGCCTCCTGCGCCTGCGGTTCATCCCCACGCCTGTGGGGAACACGATTGGATTACATACTCGTTCTGCATCTCTTGCGGTTCATCCCCACGCCTGTGGGGAACACAACTCATCCGGCGAAAAATATTGCAATATTGGCGGTTCATCCCCACGCCTGTGGGGAACACGTGCCGACTTGGGGATGGCCAAACAAATACTGCGGTTCATCCCCACGCCTGTGGGGAACACCGCGTGAGAGATCGGCGACGGCGCTTTAACCCCGGTTCATCCCCACGCCTGTGGGGAACACAGGCCAGTAATGTAATAGAGGGATTCTCGCGACGGTTCATCCCCACGCCTGTGGGGAACACGCCTTCTGTGCGCGTGTCTGACTGTCCATGACCGGTTCATCCCCACGCCTGTGGGGAACACCCCAGCATCGGGATGGCCCGACAGATTGAACACGGTTCATCCCCACGCCTGTGGGGAACACATCTGCGTACCCATTGCATGCCTCTTCGGAATCGGTTCATCCCCACGCCTGTGGGGAACACGACACCGTTGATGCAATGATAGCGTCCGGTTACGGTTCATCCCCACGCCTGTGGGGAACACCTCTACTTTGCCAGCCCCCAGTACACCAAACACGGTTCATCCCCACGCCTGTGGGGAACACGTTGATATTGCCAAAGCCGGGCCGACCAGATCCGGTTCATCCCCACGCCTGTGGGGAACACAAAATCCGACAACTCTGCGAGCTTGCGAGTCGCGGTTCATCCCCACGCCTGTGGGGAACACGGCGCAGCTTGCTGTGCTCCGGCAGCCTGGTACGGTTCATCCCCACGCCTGTGGGGAACACCGGGGGCTGACGCCGGGGGAACAGCAGGAACTAGGTTCATCCCCACGCCTGTGGGGAACACCCACCAGACCACTACCGGCAACGACCAGATCACGGTTCATCCCCACGCCTGTGGGGAACACTCAAACGTGCCCTGCCGGTGAGTTGTGCCCAGCGGTTCATCCCCACGCCTGTGGGGAACACGTTGCGCGCTCCAGCTCCCGGCGCGTGCATTCCGGTTCATCCCCACGCCTGTGGGGAACACTCTTTCACGTACTCGATTTTTTTCTGGACTCTCGGTTCATCCCCACGCCTGTGGGGAACACTGTTTTTCCTATGCGCGGCACTCGCCTCGGTGCGGTTCATCCCCACGCCTGTGGGGAACACCGTCGTGTCCTCCTACAGCCTTTGTGTAACCCCGGTTCATCCCCACGCCTGTGGGGAACACACTTGGAAGCGCGGTGAAGTCGTAGTCACTGACGGTTCATCCCCACGCCTGTGGGGAACACTGACCACATAACCGACCATATTTCCATTGACACGGTTCATCCCCACGCCTGTGGGGAACACCAATTTGCAGGATAACCCCGTTCCGCTTGACGCGGTTCATCCCCACGCCTGTGGGGAACACCACTTTTTAGCCTTTTTGCGCTCTTCATGCTGCGGTTCATCCCCACGCCTGTGGGGAACACCTTGATGTTGGCCCGTCCCAGGAGAGGGGCGTCGGTTCATCCCCACGCCTGTGGGGAACACGATCAGGGCCTCTTCCATGCCCTCTGACCGCTCGGTTCATCCCCACGCCTGTGGGGAACACGCTCGTACTGGCGCGCTCGCCTACACAATAACCGGTTCATCCCCACGCCTGTGGGGAACACAACGCCTCAACCGGGGCATTTGCACACCACCACGGTTCATCCCCACGCCTGTGGGGAACACATAATGTTTGGACAGCTCAGCTAATGCGATTCCGGTTCATCCCCACGCCTGTGGGGAACACCTCCCAGGCATGTTCGCAGAAGTGTTGGACATCGGTTCATCCCCACGCCTGTGGGGAACACTTATCTCTGGCGTATCTCCCCAGTTACGGACTCGGTTCATCCCCACGCCTGTGGGGAACACCTCCGGTTCCTCGGCGTTAAGCATTTCCAAAACGGTTCATCCCCACGCCTGTGGGGAACACAGAGCCATGGCAATCGACTTAGCAAGCTCGCGCGGTTCATCCCCACGCCTGTGGGGAACACTCCTTCCTTCGCCTTGTCTCCGCCCGCCATGCCGGTTCATCCCCACGCCTGTGGGGAACACATGAATGCGCCAGCCAGTCCACCACCAGCGGCCGGTTCATCCCCACGCCTGTGGGGAACACCTATTTTGGTTGAGCAGGCTAACGGATGCTGGCGGTTCATCCCCACGCCTGTGGGGAACACATAACCGATGATGATTCACAAGCGCTCACAGACGGTTCATCCCCACGCCTGTGGGGAACACAGAAATCCCTCGAGCACCATAGTTCACATAACACGGTTCATCCCCACGCCTGTGGGGAACACGAAAGTCGCTCGCAAGAACGAAGGGGTTTTGGCGGTTCATCCCCACGCCTGTGGGGAACACCATAAGGAATACGGGAGAGCGGTTTTTTACCACGGTTCATCCCCACGCCTGTGGGGAACACGTAATCCGAAAAATCCGCGACAAATGTTGGCACGGTTCATCCCCACGCCTGTGGGGAACACCGCAAAACACAAAATCCCAACGAGAATAATATCGGTTCATCCCCACGCCTGTGGGGAACACTAAAAACGGCGGTTGAGAAAATAACGGGCCCTCGGTTCATCCCCACGCCTGTGGGGAACACACCAAACATATCTGTTTGATTTAAAAGGAGAAATTCAGCCTACGAAATTCCACCAGCCAAACTGGTTATTTTTTAACCGAAAAAGAGGTAAACTCAGGAAGCTCTTCCTGATTTAATCTGACCGCCCTCCAGAAAGCAGATCAAGTCTGGAGAGCATCTATTGGCAGGAAAGAAACCAAACGCAGTCCCTCATAATCGATAGGAACACGCCTGTTGGTTCCATACGTCTGGAAATCAAAGCCCGACTCCGTGTTCGTGGCCCAGGCCATCACCGCATTACCATCTTCCGAGAGTTCGGTAATCTGCTCCCAGATCATCTCCCTTACTCGTCTGGAAACATCTCCCACGTAAACCCCAGCACGAACCTCCAGTAACCAGACAGCCAGCCGCCCCCGTAAACGGGCGGGAACATTTTCGGTTACAACGGTGATCATACTCATACTCAGCCGCTCCGATGCCCCTGGTCACCAATGGATTCTGGTTCGGGAATTGCCGGAGGTACGGCGTCTTTTGGAGTTCCAGGCGGCTCTATTCCCCCGGCCGACAGCACTTCCTCGATTAGCGGAATCAGCCGTTTCAACGTCTTTGTCTGGCGAAACATATCCCGGCAAACGATACGCACTTCCCTGTCTGGTTGTGTCGGGTTGGTGGCAGCCACTTTGAACGCGGCGGGCACAACCGTTTCAAACTTGAGGATATCGGCAATATCGTACACAAACGACAGAGGCTTGCCGCTGTGCAAAAAGCCGACTGCCGGGGCATAGCCAGCCGCCAGTATCGCGGCCTCAGTGATGCCATACAGGCAGGAGGTAGCGGCGCTGATGCACTGATTCGCCTTGTCGCCAGCTTTCCAGTTTTTTGGGTCGTAGCGGCGACCGTGCCATTCAACTCCATACTGCTTGGCAAACACCCCATACATCTTGCGCACCCGTGCGCCTTCAATGCCGCGCAACTGGTCCACACTGCGGCGCTCTGGCGCGGGCTCACCAAAGCGCAACCCGAACATTTTGCGCACCACTTTCAGGCGCAGGTTTTCATCCAGAGCCAACTTTGCCTGGTAGAGCAATCGATCCGAGCGCGCGCCACCGGGCTGGCCAGATGCGTACATACGCACTCCAGCTTCGCCGACCCAGACAAGCAGAGTCCCCACCTGCGCGGCCAGCTTAACTGCGGCATGGGATACCCGTGTGCCCGGTTCCAGCATGATACAGGCAACGGAGCCAACGGGAACATGGGTTCGAATTCCCCCCTTGTCCACCAGCACAAAAGCACCGTCGATCACGTCGACCTGGCCGTACTGAAGAAAGATCATCGAGCTGCGGTCCTTAATCGCTATGGGTTTCAGGGGGAGGAAAGCCATGATTTCTCGCTCCCATCAACAAGGCGCTACACTCAGCAGTCCACAACCGAAGGCCTTCGCCGGGCCGATACCGGCCATTAACGCGCGACTGAAGGTCTCAGTGTTTTTCACCTGCAAGACACCTTCAAAACAGGTGCGCCGCACACTGATCCGCGCACTGCCCTTACGACTGGACAGTACATCGCTGGCAGCGACCAGTACCGTACTGAGATCAAATCCGTGTCGTTCGCCCTGCCGTTGCAACCAGGCCAGTTGATCGGCTTCGCCAACCAGCCCATAACGTTTACCGCAGCGGGTGACTGTCGGATTAGCCTGCAATCGGAAACGATAGGAATTGCCGCTTTCAACCAGTTGTACCAGTGCTATCTGCTTAGATTCAACTGGTTTCTGCAGGTAATTAGGCTGATCCGCCAGAACCGACCAATCAGCCTCCGCCGCAGACTGAATCAACACCGCCGGCATTGCCCAGGCATTACCGCCCATTTCCATCCGCCAGAGAAAGCGCGGCGGCGCGCTGTGCTCGTCGACCGCAAACGCCCGCGCCAGCGTGCGGTGCATTTCATAGGCATCACCCAAATCGCGCCTGGCCTGGGCGCTGCTCGGGTCAAGCGTCAGTCTGGTCAGGTGCATACATCACCTCCGATTTCACGAAACGTGGGCCAAAACGCCGCTCGGCGAAAGGGGCTACCGGTTGATCCAGGCGAACGGCGCCTTCGGCCGGATCTTCCAGCAAGCAGCGCAACGGTTTGTCTTTGTCAGCCCTCTGAGCCTGTGCCAGACGTGGATAGGATTTTAGAACTTCCAGCAATGGCAGTGCCGACAGGCCATCCGGCAACCACACCGGACAACCCGGTACGAAACTCTTGCGCCCCAATGCCAGCGGCCAAACTGGTGCGCGCAGCGCAGCTTGAATCTGCGCCAGCAGGCTTTCGTCGTCGCCTTCCAGCCCAACCAGAAAGGCGGCATCGGACAGAAAAAAGCGCGGGCTGACCACGGTGCGCCCCAAGTTGGGCTTGCCGGTGGCAATCAGTACTCCTGTAGCTGTCTGGAAGTCGCGCATGGGAACACCTTCGCGATCGACACGCACACCCATTCGCAGGCCCGCCAAGTCTTCCACCGGCTCACTGCGATCTCGCCCCAGAGCGGCGCAGACCAATCCCAGTACTCCGGACTTGGACGGCTCCAATTGCGTATCGCGCTCATCAAAACGGCTACTGGTTCCCCAGGATTGCAGCGGCCCCTGCAGGCGCATCAACAGGGTGGCCATATTCAAGCCTCCAACTGGTCGGCTATCTGCATGCGCACCCACGCCGTCAAATCCTCCAGATTGGCTACGCGATTGCCGTTGCTCTCCGGCCAAGCATCGCTCAGATCCAGATAAGCCCACTGATCCCGCGAATCGCCGTAAACGACAGCCAGTTGTTTTTCATGCGCTGCGAGCGCCGCTACCGATTGGCCCGTCAATGATTGGTCCACTCGAGCGGAAATAGGCTTTTCAAACGCATTCGCCAGGTTGAGCGGACTGCTGTGGCGCAAGCAGACACCGACAAAACTGGGCGGGTTGTGGGCGGCGAAGGTATTCTGCTTGCCAGTGGGAATAGCGCGCACTATGGCCTGGGTAAATGCCGACAGCGCGGAAAGGGTCAATTCGCCATCTCCCTGCAGATTGCTCTGCAATTTACCGGTATCGACCGCGGCGTAACGGTAGAAAGTTGCGGAGTTAAATTCCACCTGACCGATCATACCCGCGCCGGTCTCATCGGGACCGCCCTTGTCGTCCACGGCGGTAAAGTAATCAAATTCCCGCTCGACTCGATGCGTACTGATGGCGTGGGCTACCTGGCAGGCGGCATCCTGGTTGACCCCAGGCATATCTGCCAGCATGCGGCCAAACAGGGCAACATCCACAGCCTTGCCGCCATCCAGTAGAGCCTTGGCTTTTTTCACTACTTCCGGCGGTGCACTGGCCTTGGCCTCCTTCTTGCCTTTCTTTTCCGCACCTACAGGTGCACCGACTAATTCATCCCAGTGTTGCTCAATCAAGTCGGCAAAACCGGTAATTTCAGCCTCGCCGAGAAACAGAAGATATTCGGTTTTGTCCTCCTTGAGTTTAAGGCCGGCGGCTGCCAGGGCGGCTTCAATCTTGCCCTCCGCTTCAGTCTGCTCGCGACCGCCCAGACGCTCCAGCAATAATGACTTGAGTTTTTTGGTGCGCACACCGCGAAACTCCGGCGCAATCAGGTCGTGTTCCTGTGAGGCCAAACGAATAGCGCGTTTGAAGCACTGGCTGCTTACACGGGCACGGCGATGGCCGCCGAAGATCGCGTCTTTGGGTGCACCGGTGTCATCGCGGTTGAGGTTGGATGGTGCGAAATTCTGGATCAGGTGGAATTCGATAAAAAGGCTCATGATGTCCCTCTCAGTTATTGGCAGGTGTGGATTCTGTTTCGGGGGTGGGGGCTTCCAGGGCTCGGTAAAAACCCCTGGCCCAGCGTTGGCGAATGCCATCTCGCCACTCGGTATCGGCCTTCGGGTTGAGCCACGTAGCCAGGTCTTTTAACAAGGCGGCATAGTCCAGCGGCTTATCATCGGCGGCCAGCAAGGTGATCACCTGGCGAAGATATACTGGCAAGTTTTCTGCATCGGCACCCAACAGGGCGATAAAACGCTGCTCAATGCTGCCGCTCTCCCGTTTGCGCACCAGCTCACCCAGGCTGGCGGCCAGGGTCTTGCTGGCCTGCCTAGGGTGACTGGCGTATAGACCCGCAACCACATAGAGGGCCAGTCGCCAGGAGTCATTCGCATGTCTTTCGGCGGCAAAGCGCTCCACATGGGGATAAGCCGGTGGATAGGCCCCCGGGGAAAAGCCCAGGCTACGGCGCAGTACGGCCATCGCCCCGCGGTCGCGCTCCCGCAAACGCTCCAGGTGCGCGATAAAATCCTGCTTGATGTCACTCATACTTGAGTCTCCTCCTCGGCGACGGCGTGGTTGGTTTGGACGGGCCTCAGTGGCTTCAACTTTTTCATCAGGTTCATATAACCCCTGGCCTCGGCGCGCAGCGCCTTCGGGGAATCACCGAGCGCATCGCATACCGACTGCCACACCGTATCGGCTGCCGCCAGCAGGGCCTGCTGCCAGATCGCGTCGGCCTTATCCAGATCGCTGGAATTACCGCTACCCAGCAGGGCCATTACCCGGCCCAGTGAGCGCTCGGCTGCGGAGAAATAAAGCGGCGCCGCCGAACCGGTGTCGAACAGCTTGCGCGCACGTGTTTTCGTATCTGGGTGTTCCGATTCGGGCATGCTTTCCGCGAGGGCCCTCGCGGCGACGCTTCTGATATCGTTGAAGACCTCTTCTGCCTGGCGCACATAGACGCGCAGCTCTTCGGCACCTTCCGGAGAAAGCAATAGAGCAGTCGGCAAATTGAAACGCTCAGAGCGCCAACGCAGAAGCTTGGCTTGATCGCTCGCCAAACCCGCCACCAACAATGACTGCTCGCTAGTGGCGAGGTTGGCCAACAGGCTGGCAGCCCAGTGCAACACCGGTGCGGGCTGCGAGGCCTTGCCTTTGACATCGGGCAACAGTGTCGGCAAATCACGCCAAAAGGCTCGTCCCTCCGTGAAACTCAATCGCACCAGGTTTTGCTTGCTCACGCGATAACTGGCCATCGGGTCGGGCGCCTGCACATCGTCGGCCAGGGCAATACCGGCGGCAAAACGCAACCATTGCACTTGTCCCTGTTCATCCGGCAGGAATAGTACTGCGCGAGTCTGCCGTGTGTAGCGGTCATTGGGGCCGCTGGCCGGCCTCGGCGCGGCCTGCAACTGCGCAACGCTTGGCGACTCGTGTTCCCAACACGGCAAATCCTCGTGCCCAGAGGGAGTAGGCGCGTGCAGGGCCATACAAAGGGTTTCCGCCAGCGATGAACCAAGGGGCAAGACGGCGGCGGTATTGGCCAGCGCCCCAGCCTTATCCGAAGAGCGCAGGGTTTTGACCAGGCCACCGGGAGTAAATTGAAGGAACCCCAATAGGGTTCGCAACACATTGGCCGCCGATGTGGGTTGTGGTGTCAGATCGCAGGAATGGTCGAACACGACTGGTGTATTGCCGTTGGCGCTGGCCAGGGATATCTGTGTCCAGGGTTTCTGCTTTTCCCGGGTTTCCTCCGCTTCGGCCAGCGCCGCTACTTGCATAAATGGCTGTTCTGGATGAAACAGCCAGAAACGATCACGCCAGCGCTCCAGGTAGTCGAGCATCGCCTCAGTCGGCAGGCCACTTTGGTACCAACGCGTCCGATCTGCGTCTGCCCAATTGCCCTGGCTGCGGCTAAGCGCTCTGTGCGTAATAGCCAGCAGCAACCGGTATTGGGCAATCAGGCTGGGCGGGGCCGTTTCCGCCAATGCGCTGATTTCTCCGGCGCGCTGGAAAACCTCTAACAACCCCAGGTCGCATACCTTACCGTTCTGCAAACGCACCGGCAGCCAGGGTTCGTCTAGCAGGCTGAAGGATTCATCCGTCTCTTGTCCTGTCATCATCTGTACTCAGCTCAATTAGAAAGCGAAACTTTTTGGCCTTCCAAACCACCAAGACCAGCACACATACCAGAAGTCCTACCCAGACCTCCCAGGAACTTCCATGCTCAAGCAGCAACCCCAGTAGGCCCAACAACCAATCCTGTTCATCCACGACGACGCTCCGATATCACCTATGATCGGCGCACAATACCAAAATAAAATTCTCCCGCAAAGGCTAGATGCTTAATCCATTTACTAAATCATGCAGTTTGCTATCATCCCGCCCAATTCCCCTCAACTCGCGAAGGGATGAACCGGCTAGATGCTTGATGCTTCCTAGTCAATACCTCTCTCCCTACTCTTGTAGGGATGCTTGATTCTTAGGGGGAGTCACCCTCCCCCAATTTTTGTACGAAAGCCCCAACTCGACATCTAAGTACACCCTCAG
Organism: Microbulbifer sp.; assembly: GCF_051659245.1. Lineage (NCBI taxonomy): Bacteria > Pseudomonadati > Pseudomonadota > Gammaproteobacteria > Cellvibrionales > Microbulbiferaceae > Microbulbifer > Microbulbifer sp. The sequence continues at coordinate 33,556 of NZ_JBOFOC010000093.1, read as the reverse complement.
CTGCCCCAACTGCACACACCCGTCTTTTAGCGGCATGGGCACCAAGTGACGCAATAGAGGATGCTCGGAAAAAGCCTGTGGAATACTTGCGGCCTGAAAATGCTTGACCAGTGCTTTGCGGGACACCCTGATCTGGCGGGCATAGAGCGCCTTGGCCAATGCATCGGACGGACATTCGTCGGGACCGAAAGTACTGCCGCCCGGCGTTAGGCTCCAACCGTCGGCGCTTTCATAAACAGGAACCAGTGTTATCGAGTCATCACCCAAGCGGGTACTGTTGGGCAGGCCCAGCCCCTCCTCTCCCTGTTCGTAACCGCGGAGCTTCTGTGAATAGGCCAACTGAGGTTCGGCATCCGGGTCTATGGCCACATTGACAGCCATCATCTGCTCTGCCCGGCATTTCCCAATATAATCGCCGTAGGCCTCTGTCTCGATAAAATCTCTATCTATTTCGCTCAGACCCACCGGCAATTCCGTATCGCCGTATACCGACTGCACCAGCCGATCAATATCCTGTGGCAAATGCAATATGGATTCGCGCGAAAGCAGCGCCCAGGTACGGCCCAGAATATAGGGGTCGTAAACGTATCTCCAGGCGGTCGTTTTGAGGTCGGGCAGACTTTCCGCGGAAAGTCCGGCCACAAACAGGCGAGCCTGCTGATGGGCATCGGGCCGCGGGCGCCGGTGGCGATGCAGCCGACCCGCGCGCTGCAGAATCAGGTCCATAGGTGCCAAGTCGGTGAGCATGAAGTCGAAGTCGATGTCGAGGCTCTGCTCTGCCACTTGGGTGGCAATCAGTAAGGCCCGCTGCGGCCGCTCGCCGTCGGCACCGAAGCAGGCCAGTACTTCGCGCTCCAGCTCACCGCGCTGATCAGCGGGGAAGCGCGCGTGGAATAGCATGAGCTTAACGCCACCCCCCAGTTGATCTTTCAACTTGAGGTAAATCTCCTGGGCCCGGTCAACTGTATTGACGATCAGGGCGCCGCAACCACCGAGTTGCAGGCATTCGATCGCACAGGCGGACAGGCTATCCAAGTCCTCCCTTACCGCCTGCAAGTTGATCGGCGGCAGCAGCCTGGCATCGCAAGTTGTGCCGCGCAGGCCGCGGTTGTCGGCCAGCAGCAGGCGAGGATAAGGCAGCTCGGGAATTTCATTGGCATCCACGCCCCAGGCGCGCAGCAAATCTGCGCGGCGTTTTGCCGGTAGGGTCGCACTCATCAGCACCACCGAGCTGCCCATGGCCTTGAGCCAACGCAGTAAAGTGGCGATCAATCCAGATGTGTAGGTGTCATAGGCATGCACTTCGTCGAGCACCACCACCCGGTTGCCGAGTCCCCACAGGCGAACAAAGTGGTGCTTGACATTGAGCGCCGCGAACAGCGCCTGATCCACAGTGCCAACACCGTAGCGCGAGAGCAGTGGGCGCCGGCGCTGGGAGAACCAGGCAGAAGAGGTGATGCTTTCTCCAGGCGTACCGTGAATACCACGCAGATGCAGTACCTGTTCATGCAGCGCTGCACCACCATGTACCAGCTGCATATCCAAAGCGGCGTCACCGGCAAAGGCGCTCAGAAAATTGACTGCCCTCTGAAACAGGGCATTGCCCGTGGCCTGAGTCGGCAGTGCCAGGTATAAACCCCGGTGCTGGTTGGCGGCCTGCAAGCGCAAGTGCGCAAGAAAAGCCAACTCCGTTTTGCCCTCTCCCATAGGAGCCTCAACCAACAGCAGAGAAGGGCCCTGTACGCCGTCAAGCAGGCTATCCGCCTCACGCTGCAGCGGACGAGCACCAAACTCGGGCTTCTGGATAATGCGCCCGATCAATTGGTCGGCATCGGCCAAATCGCTCAACAGGGGCTTATTCACAATCCAGCCAATGGCTGACAGAGCCTCATCGGCGCGCCGGAGGGCATCGACGTGGTAGTCGGCGAACAGGTCACAACGCTCGCCCGGTGGAAACCATTCGGGGTTGGAGCCTATCCAGTCAGCTACACTGGTGAGCCCCGCCAACCACTGCACGGCGGGCTGTGACAGAGCCTCAACCTCTGGCACTCTCTGCGGTGCCAGCACAGCCAGAAAAACATCGAAAATCGTATTCCGCGCCGCGCCCCACGCCTCCGGTTCGCGGAGCGGCTTGGCATGTTTGATTTCGATCTGCGAAAAGTTGTAACCGTGATGAGCACTGATGGCTTGCAATACGTGAAGAACCCAGTATCGCTGCTCAACGCCTTGCAGGTTCAGATGCTCGCCAAGCAAGGCCGCACTGGCACAGGCATGGTCCGTAACAACGAGTGAACGCTGTGGAAACGACAGTCCCACAGCTTCGTCAGCTTGACGTCCCTCTTGCCATTTGCCCTGAAAACCCGGAATAGCTTTGCCAAAGTCGTGTAAACCGGCAAGAAAGGCGACCCAACGCACTAGATTGGGCAGCGGCAACCCCAAAGCTTGCGCCGCCCACCAGCGACTGCTCTCCGATTCGCGCATTAGAATAGCTTCAGCCACCGCCGCTACATCCAGCAGGTGTGCCAAGAGCCCGTGCCCATAGCCTTCGCCACTCTTGGCCCAGACTCTACGAGCGGCATCTGGGAGATCTGAAAACCGCTCCATATATTTATCTGGCCCTCTCACTACTTGTGGCTCCCTGCGAAGGTTTTCTCTTTCCAAGCGGGCATATCAATATTCCTTGTAAATCCTCTCGCTTCCGGCCAACAGGTATGCCATACATACTCAGTACGACCAACACTGCACAAATCCCCAGGTCATCCCAGTTGACACTCCCAAGCCCGGTGGAGCAGCTGCCGCTAAAAAAGCCACCCCTTAACGTCCTCATAGTTTACAAGCACCAACTGCTGCGCCTCCGGCCTCCCGTCCAGCATCTTGGTATTTACCTGCATTTCCTTGAGCAGGTAGCTGGCCAGGGCGGCGCGGGTTTGCAGGCGGAGCTGGCCGCCCTCCATGCTGTAGTCGTGTTCCAGTACGGCCTTCTGTTCGGCAGAGAGGCGCAGGTCCGGTTGCAGGATGAGGGTGATCTCGGTGTTCCAGGCGGTGTCGCCTTTGGCGCTGCGGGGGGATTTGTCGAGCACTTCCGGCTCGCCGTGGAACCGGCTGAGGACGAAATCCCGATATTGCTGGTTCTTTTCACACCAGGCGCGCAGGTGCCAGCGCAGGCCGGTGTTGACGAAGGTGTGGGGGGCTATGATGCGGCCTTCCCGGTCCGGATTGGCGATGGAGCCGTAGTCCACTTCCACCCGTCGCTGTTCGCGGATGGCTCTGACCAGTGGGCGGGTCAGTTGCGGGGTGACGTTGCGGGCGGGGTGCCTGAGCACCAGGTTGGGCAGTTGGCAGGAGGGGCGGGTGGGCAGCGAGCGGGCGCTGAGGCCGGCCATCCAGTTGAGGTATTCGGCCACGTCGGCACTGATGTAGTGGCGCTCGAATTCCGGGCTGGGCAGGTAGGCCCTGTCGCTGTGTTGGTAGTCCGGAAGGTTGCCGGGGTGGGTTTCCCGGTAGCGCCCGATGTCCGCGCTCGCCTGCTGGCGGCTGATGCCGAAGAATTCCCGCAGATGGGTGGTAGTGAGCCGCCCTTCCCAGTAGGCGATGAGTTCGATCAGCCAGAAGCGGCGCTGTTGGATCTCTTCCATGGCTCGACGGTAGCTCCATGCGGCGCAGCTCTGACTGCATTATTGTTTTGCGAACTGAGACACAGTTTTTACCTGAAATAGCTGCTGTGGTCAATTGTGCGCCAGTCCCGCATTCCCGCTCTTTTCCGGTTGACCGAGTCTGGCGGTGGATGGCACTCGCCCGGTCCATTAATCGCCACACAGCGGCTGGCCCAGTAACCCCTGAATCCTGGGGTATTCCCATGACGGCTTATTGAGCTGGCACAGATGCCTGAGCAGGAGCGCCAGAAGTTGCGCAGATACTCCAGCAGATCGACCGCCTCTATATCTCCACATACAGCAAACACGGTCACCTGCGTACCGACCAGAATGGCACTTACTTAAGCGGTTTCCGGCTCCCGCAGGGCGGGTAAGCGAAGCGCATCCGCCGCCCCAGGCATTGTAACTGGTGGATGCGCTTCGCTTATCCACCCTACAGATAAGGCCATTTGCGCTTAAGTCAGCGCCATTCCGTACCGACCACTTTTTCGCGCAGCGCAAGGCCCTGTTCGTGCAGCGGGGAGGTGAGAAGATGGGTGAAGTTATTTACGAGGCTTCCACACAATGAGTTCGATAGAGGCAATCGTATCATCGGCATTTGCCATCTTCATATTGCTATTCATTTCTATTGCTTTTACTACGATGGACTTTGCGGAATTTCAAGGGTCTGCCGCCCCGGCCGATAAGACCGGCTTCCATACAACACATATTCAAGAGAGGAACAATGTTAAACCGCATCAGGATAGGGGCGCGGCTCGCGCTCGCCTTCGCCGTTGTCTCGGGGCTGCTGGCACTGGCCACGGGAGTGGGCCTCTACTCCCTGTCAAAATTCAAGGACACCTCTGACGAGGCGCTCAACGTCAGTGCCGCCCTGGCGCTGAATGCGCAGCGGGTACAGATCCTGGCGCTGGAGGAGCGCCGCTACGAGAAAGACGTATTCATCAATATCAGATCGAAGGAGAAGGTGCAGTCCTATTTCCAGCGCTGGCGGGAAACCGGCGAACGGCTCGCCGGGACCCTGCAGGCGGGTCTCTCGCTGACTTCTGATGAAACCCTGTTGCAGCGTTACGAGCAGGCGCAGCGGGCGCTGGCCGCCTACCGGGCGGACTTCGCCGGTGTCCATGAGCGCATCGTTTCCGGCAAACTGAGAAGTGCCCAGTCGGCCAACGCGGCCTTCTCCGAGCACAAGGCGAATATCTACGGACTCGAAACCCACGCCGGAGCCATCAACGAACTGACCACCGCGGGTATGGCCGAGGTGATGCCGGCCATGGCGCGATCCTTCGAGCGCGCGGTGCGCTGGCTGCTGGCAGTGGCACTGGTGGCGCTGGCACTGGCGGCGCTGCTCTCCGTCGCCATCACCCGCAGCATCACCATCCCGCTGCGGCGCGCCGTGGATGCCGCCGAAGGGATCAGCCAGGGCGACCTGCGCCAGGAAATATCGGTCAGCGGTCGCGACGAGGCGGCCATGCTGTTAGCGGCGATGCGCCGGATGAGCGCTTCCCTCACAGGGCTGGTTTCCGGCCTGCGCGGCGCCAGCGATTCGGTGTACACCGGGGCCAACGAGGTGGCCGCGGGGGCGCAGGAACTCTCCACGCGCACCGAGCAGCAGGCGGCGGCTCTGCAGGAGACAGCGGCGAGCATGGAGGAGTTTTCCGCTACCGTGCAGCAAAATTCCCAGACCACCCGGAAAGCCAGCGACCTGGCCAGCACCGCTTCCGACAGCGCCCGCGCCGGGGGAGAGGAGGTGAAGACCAGCGTGTCCCTGATGCAGGAAATCGCCCAGCGCTCCAACGAGATGAACAGCATCATCGAGGTGATTGACGGCATCGCTTTCCAGACCAACATCCTCGCCCTCAACGCCTCCGTGGAGGCGGCCAGGGCCGGGGAGCAGGGACGGGGTTTTGCCGTGGTGGCGGAAGAGGTGCGCAGCCTGGCCAGCGGCGCCACCGAATCCGCCGGCAAGATCCGCTCCATGCTGGACGAAACCCAGGAGATGATCAGCCGCTGCGCTACCCAGGCCGAGCGCAGCGGCGCGACCATCGACCAGGCGGTATCGGCCATCAACAACCTGGCCGCGTTGATGCTCGAGGTATCCACGGCAACCGGAGAGCAAATCAACGGCATCAACCAGGTCACGGCCGCGGTCACCCAGATCGATGCGGTAACCCAGCAAAATGCCTCGTTGGTGCAGGAATCCAGCAATGCCTCCCGGTCGCTGGAGGAGCAGGCGCGGCAGTTGCAAAGCCTGGTAGCCCGTTTCCAGATCAGTGAGGAAGGCTTCGCCCAGACCAAACAATCCATCGTGCAAACAGGCGAAGGGCAGCCCGCGACGGTGCTCTCAGGTGCAGGACAAGCGGGCAGGGAAGAGAACCTTGCAGCGGCCTGAATAGTGGCGCCATTTGCCCCCTCCCCCGCAAGCGGGAGAGGGGTGTGATCTGATGGCAGCCAGAACACCTCCACTCACTGGTGGAGACCTACGAGAATACGCGCACCGAGCTGGAACGGGAGAAAGCGGCGATGCAGCGTATCCGGAAAAAGCGTTAGAGATACAGTTTTTACCTGAAGCAGCTGGCGGGATCAATTGTGCGCCAGCGCAGCATTCAGCCCTCAATGGCACTAAGCTAAGGGGAGAGGCCGGGGCTTTATGCAGCCGAGAAAGAGCTACGCGGATGGACCTACTACTATCGAAATAGCCAAGCACTCCTTTGGCCGCTAAAAGGCGCCATTCAACAACCTGCTCGCCATTCCGTCCAGCCGGGCTTTCACCTGCTCCCAGTTGGGCATCACCTGTTTCATCAACCGGTAGAAGCGTTCGCTGTGATTGTGTTCGGCAATATGGCAGAGCTCGTGCAGGATCACATAGTCGATGCAATCCCGCGGCGCCTTGACCAGGTGGGGATTTAACGTAAGCCGGCCATTGGGTGAACAGCTGCCCCACTGGGTCTGCATGGCCAGGATGCGCAGTGGCGGCGGCTCACCAACCCAGAGGGTCTGCTCTAGTATGACCGCCAAGCGCCGGGCAAAAATTTCTCGGGCCCTGGCCCGATACCAGTCGCTCAGCAGCTCGCGCACGCGCTCCCGGCTCTTCTCGCGCGCTGATACTTCCAGCCTGCCGCGCAGCAATTTGACCTGCTGTTTCTCCCGAGAATCTTCCATCACCTTGAGCATATACTGCCTGCCCAGGTAGTAGTGGCTCTCTCCGCTGATGTACTGCCGGGGTGTTACATGCTGCAATTGCGCGCGAAACTCGCGCAGTTGCCGGTAGATCCAGCGGCCCCGCTTCTGTACCGCTGCGCGCACCTCTTCATCACTGGCAGTTTCCGGCGCGGATACCTGCACCCGGCAATCCGGGTGAACCTTGATTAGCACTCGCGGCACATGGCTACTGCGCAGGATGCGCTCGAAACAGATGCGCTGATCGCCGTAGTTGAACCACAGCGGGCTTCCATCTTCGGCTTGAATTGATCCGGCTATCGCAACGCCCATAATTACCTCCAGGCTCGGATTGCACTGAATTCGGAGTGAATAGCCTGCCTGCAGTCGGGCAGCGCCGTAGGATGGGCAAAGCGCTGTGTGCCCATCAACCGGGTTTTGATGGGCACACAGCGCTTTGCCCATCCTGCATATTGCCCCTGTAGGAGCCGGCCTCCTGACATCCGAAACGTTATCATCGCTAAGCCCCGGAAAGCCCAACACGGGTGATCTGCACCACCCACTCCACAATCGCCTTGGCCTGGTTCATGCCGCCGCCGACGGCCTTGCATTCCCTAAACAGCATCGGCAGCAGTTTTTTGCGGATATCCGCCTCGATGTTCTGCGGGTTGATGGAGTGCTCGGCAACCGAGGTCTCAACATTCTGGTCAATCTCAAACGCCAGCTTGATCCACTTGTCCTGCACCTGGGGATCGGACACCGCGAAGACTTCCGGCAGGGTCTTTTTGAACACACCGAAGTAGGACTGGGCGTGGCGGTTGCCGGCGAAGGCGTCCGGGATATCATCCAGGCGGCGCTCCTGCACCTGCTGCTCGAACTCGCAGAACAACAGGTACTGTTTCAGCGGGTGGTCGAACAGGCTGGCCGCCTCCTCGATGGCCTGGCGCAGCAGTTTCGAGAAGGCTTCCTGAGCGTAGGGATCGTCGCGCAGTTCCTGCTCTATGGTTTTGGCTACGCGGGTCTTGATGATATCGGTTTCGTTGCGAGTCTTGTCGTCGGACCAGTCCTCCGGCTTCTGCTGCTGGCCCATCCTGCCCACTTCGTAGGCGCCACCGGGCTCCTTCACCTCCACACCCACCACATGCTTGTCCAGCAGCTTCTTCACCTGCTCGACGTACTGGTCGTAGCTGACGGTCTCGCCGGCATCCTGTTTTACCAGCTGACGTAGACTGGAGAACTGTTTCACCGTCTCCTTGTAGTGGCGGCGGTCTTCATCGCTGAAGCTCTTGTCTTCAAAGAAGGTGGCCGATTGCAATGCGACTTTCAGGCAGCTGGCAAATTCGGTCAGGGCCTCATAGAAATCCTCGCGCACCTTCAGGTGCACATCCACCAGCTCACCGTTGCGCTCTTCAACTTTAGGCACCAGCACCTGGCGCAACTGCTCGATATCATTCTTGTTCTTCACCTCGCTGAAGATGGCCCACAGGGTTTTGTACAACTGCGGCAATCGCTTGTACTCGGTGCTCATCTGATTGTAGAGACTGGCGATATCGTTGATGTCGTAGCCGCCCTGGGTACGGGAGGCGAGATCCTGGTATTTGGCGATGGTGGTGTCCAGCTCGGAGAGAATGCCGCGGTAGTCGATCAGCAGGCCGAACCTTTTCTGCGGGTGCAGGCGGTTGACCCGCGCGATAGCCTGGATCAGGTTGTGTTCCTTCAGCGGCTTGTCGATATAGAGCACGGTGTTTTTCGGCTCGTCGAAACCGGTGAGCAGCTTGTCCACCACGATCAGTAGCTTGAGCGATTCGTCTTTTTCAAAGCGCTCGATCAGGTCTTTGGTGTAGGCCTGCTCCTCCCGGGAACCCACATTTTCCTTCCACCACTTCTGCACTTCCGGCATGGTGGACTCGTCCACCTCGCTGTTGCCCTCGCGGCTGTCCGGTGGGCTCATCACCACCGCGGATTCAAACAGGCCCGCCTCGTCCAGGTACTGCTTGTACTTGATGGCGGCCAGCTTGCTCTCGCAGGCCAGCTGGCCCTTCAGGCCCTCGTCGATGCTCTTTACGAAGTGGTTGGCGATATCCAGCGCGATCAAGCGGATGCGGTCGTCGGCGCCGTAAACCCGACCTTTCCTGGCGAATTTCTTTTTCAGGTCCGTGCGCTGCTCGTCGCTCAGCCCCTCGGTAATACGCTCGAACCAGCTGTCGATAGCGCGCTCATTCACATCCAGGTCGGGGATGCGCTCCTCGTACAACAGCGGCGTTACCGCGCGATCTTCGACGGCGCGCTGCATGGTGTAGGCGTGCACTATGGGGCCGAACTTGTTGGTGGTCTTGTCGTCCTTCAGCAGCGGAGTGCCGGTGAAGGCCACAAAGGCGGCGTTGGGCAGCGCCTGTTTCATGCGGATATGGTTCTCACCGCCCTGGCTCCGGTGGCCCTCGTCGATCAGCACAATAATGTCAGCGCTGGTGTTCACGCACTCCGGCAGTTTGGTGGCGGTATTAAATTTCTGGATCAGTGAAAAGATAATCCGCTCTGAACCCTTGCCAATCTGCTCCGCCAGGCGGGTGCCGGAGGTGGCCATGGCCGCCTCGCGGTCCTTCCTGCCGGCCAGCTCGCCGCCGGAGGCGAAGGTGCGGCTTAGCTGGGTTTCCAAATCCACCCGATCGGTGACCACCAGAATGCGGCACTGCTTCAACGAATCGTGCAGAATCAATGCCTTGCTCAAAAACACCATGGTGAACGACTTGCCGGAACCAGTGGTGTGCCAGATCACCCCGCCCTTTCTGCTCCCTCTCCCTCCGGGAGAGGATTGGGTAGGAAGCGGAGAGTCAAAGGTATTGATACGCTCGATCAGCCGCTTGATACCGAACACCTGCTGATAGCGGGCGATAATTTTTCCCGCCTTCTTGTCGAACAGGGTGAAGTAGCGGGTCATCTCCAGCAGGCGCGCCGGCGAGAGCAGGCTGATCAGAATCTGGTCCTGCCCGGTCAGGGCGAGTTCGCCACCGGCTATCAAGGTCTGGTACCAGTCCAGGTCCCGCGCCGGGCGATGGCCGAACACATTGGCGAGCTGTGTATCCGTTAACTTGTGGTTCTTGATCCCGCACATCTCGGCATGGCCGATATCCTCTTCGCGCCAGGCCGCCCAGAATTTCTCCGGGGTGCCGCAGGTGCCGTAGCGGCCCTCGGCGCCGTTGATGGACAGCAGCAACTGGCTGTAGGCAAACAGCAGCGGGATTTCATCGTGGCGCTGGTTGCGCAAGCACTGGGAAACGCCCTCGTCGATGGTCGGCCCCTTGTTGGCGCGGCCATCCGGCCGCTTGGCCTCGATCACCACCAGCGGCAGGCCGTTGACAAAACACACGATATCCGGCCGGCGGCTCTCCACACCGCCGCTGCGGGTCACGCTGAACTCCTCGGTAAACAGAAAGCTGTTATTGGCCGGATTCTGCCAGTCGATCAGCGCAATAGTGGGGTTGGCCTTCTTGCCATCCACAAACTCGGTGACGGAAATGCCGTACAGTAGATGGTTGTACAGCCGCTCATTGGCGGTATTCAGCCCCTCGTTCAGCGCCGGGCTGCACAGTTCGGCGACCAGGTTGTCGATGGTCTTGTCGGACAAGGCATGTTCGCGACCGGCAAAGGTAAAGCGGCGCTTCTGCAACTGCCGGCGCAGCTCCGCGCGCAACACCACCTCGTCCTGCCTGCCGCCGCGTGCGGCCAGGGCCTCGGCGGGAGAGAGGAAGGACCAGCCCAGGTTGGTCAGTAATGTCAGGGCCGGAAGCTTGGCGCTATATTCTTCCTCAAATCTGGGGGCAAATTGTGTCATTTGTGCTCTCTTGATCCCAATCTTCTCCCAACCACCAATACCGCACTCTCCCAGTGCCACAAATAGAAAAACCGCCAAGGTTGCGCGTTACCCTTGCGGGCACTAAGCGTGGCGGTTGTGTTGTCTGCACTGTAGCCAAGTGCCAATATCGGGAGCAAGCCCGCGCTGAGTAAAAGTAGGAACTTATTGATTTTATTCATTGGTTCTTCCCCGTAACGCCGCTCAGTGTAAACAGCACTTTTTGTACTTCCTGCCACTGCCGCACGGGCAGGGATCATTGCGGCCCACCTTGGATGCCGCGACGGCGGGCTCTCGGGCGGGATTCAACGTGGCCGCTTCGCCCTCAGCTTCACCCTCGACTTCACCGTAGGGGTTGGGGTAATCGCCCCTGGGCGTACCGGGAAAGTCCGCCGTGGCCAGACCGCGGGTGAAGCGGTAAAGGCCATCCGCCAGAAAGCGCGGAACCGGATAAAAGGTTTCCTGAACGCCTTCGGGGTTTTTCGCGCGCTTGAACATCTGGTTGATATGCATCCCCACGCCACAAGCCTCCTCCCGTTCGAACCGGTCGATACCGTACTCCTCAAAGGACTCTTTCACCCACTGCTCCGCATCGGTCACATGGCCGTTGACACTGAGATCCGTATTCCGATAGCAGTGCACTTTCAGCGGGCTGTGCAGAAACTTCTCGAATACCTTACGTGCCTGCGCCTTTTCGATAAAACCGCCCTCGCGCATATGATGTACCAGTTGTTCCGACCAATTCTTTTCCAGTGCGGCCCAGAACTCCTTTAGCGAGGCGCGCCCCTCAAAAGGCAGCAGAATCGTATAGCGGCTGTGGGCTTCCACCGCGATGGCGGTGTAGAGACCGGAGCCGGGTTTGTTTTCGATCACATGGCACTGCCAGCTTACCGTCCTGCTATCGGTCACCAGCGGCTGGGTGCCGATACGCTTGCCATCCGGGCTGGGCATACGCGGAATTTCCCGGCCCAGCCACTTCTCCAGGGCTTTGGTTGCAGAAATCACTACGGTGAGGGGTTGCTCTGAACTCAATGCATCACTCCAGTCTGTACCATCATTCCGCTCAATCCCGGATGCCGAGCGCATGCCAGTAGGGAGCAAAACTCGCTTCCACCGCCTCCGCGATCAGCGCGGTGAAATCCGCGCGATCTCCGGTGGTGTGCAGCTTGTCCAGCGCCTGATAGTAGCGCAGCCGTTGCTCAACGGTGATCACGCAGGGTGGAAAACCCGCTTTCATCAGTTCCAGGTTCATTAGTAACCTCGATGTCCTGCCGTTGCCGTCCACGAACGGATGTATGCCGACAAAATCCGCATGCACCCACGCAGCACGCTCGACCGGATGCAGAGACGCGGCCTGCTCCTGATACCATCTGACGAAATCGCGCATCTGCTCCGGAACCAATGTGTGGTCCGGCGGAATATGGCTGGCACCGGCGATGGTGACGTTGATATTGCGGTAGCGCCCGGCATTTTCGTCGTCGATATTTTTCAGGATTAGCTGGTGAATATTGCGGATCTGCCACTCGGAAAGTGGTTCGTTTTTCTGGATAATATCTTCCACATACAAAATGGCATCGCGATGATTGATGGCCTCGAAATGCTCCCGCATGGATTTTCCGCCAACGGTGACACCTTCCAGTACCACCTTGGTTTCCATCAAAGTGAGCGTATTACCCTCTATGGCATTGGAATGATACGTCCAGCGCAGCACCAGATCGTCGTGCAGGTTTCTGACCGCGGCCGGCGGCAGGGGGCGATAGGCGTCCAGCTTGGTTTTTAGTTGGTCTAGTTTATCGAACATAGATTTTCACCGATGTTTGTTCGGTCAGCACTGATCTTTTAGCCACCTGATCGTCCCTTTACCATTGCCTTGAGAGCTTCCAAAGCTCCAGGCATGGTTGGCCCATTATCGCCCGTCATTTTCGCCCCATACTTTTGCGGTGGCAGCATCATAGAAGGCTATCGAAAGCGGATACCTTTCATGACGTTGGCCGGCCAATTCATTGGCACGCTGTATTATCGTTTTGTTTGTATCACTATCTGGATTCCCGTATATACTCACATAAAGCTTCTTGAACTTGCCACGAGCCAGCCTGGTCAAAATGTGATCATCGTTCTGAGCTAAGGAATGTCCAAATATAAAGAAGCAGTGACTGCCGGTTTGAGCATTGGAAGTGAGCACCTTGTATCCCTGGTATAAATATGCATTGTGGCGAATTTTATTCTTCTTTTGCGTGCTTGTTCCCTCTGCAACGAACAGCGGAAACTTACCTTGCTCTATAGCTGAGCGCGCCTGATCGACCAGACGCTCACCACTCCGAGCCCATGTATATTTTTGCAGCTCTGAACCAGAATCAAATAAATGCAAGGCTCCGTGCAGAAAATAGATATTGGCACTGTGCGCGGCAGTCTCTCCCTGCCAAACGACATAATCGGCAAATGGATTGTCTTCATCGTTTCCGAAGCTATCATTCTTCTTCAGATCAACCGGATTTTCTGCAAATGGATTCCCCTCATTCATCAACGTCCAGTACAAAAGAAGGTCATAGTTCAGCGTGAAGACATGACCGCCGTTATTAAAATTGTTGCCAATAAAATAACTGAGAAATTTACGGCACGCCCAAAATCTTGCTTCATCCACTGAACTAGGGTTTACTGGGTGACTGCCAGCTATGGTAGACACCAGCAAATCCTTTAACGTCTCAGCATGGGTACTCATTTGATCAACAGCTGAAGAATATTCAGGTATATAACACGGTAAAATCTTAGCACCACTTTCTAAAGCCCTTATAGCTTCTTCAAAATCTTGGGTACCTAGCGCTTCGAAAACCCTCCTTGCCTCCGGAATAGCGGAGAAATCAGCCTGCCCAAACAGAGATTCATAATGAAAAATATCCGCTCGACAGGCAATACTGAACCCATTTCCCAGCAAGAGATGCCGCTTTGAGTATTTAGATGAGTCTGTGATTGCGTCCTGAAATGTCAAAATATCAGCCATTCCGCGCCTCACGTTCCACATTAACCCTGCGCTTGCCGGTCAGCAACTGTTGTATAAGGGATTTTTTCTCCCGCTTCAGGAAATCGAGCTTTTGTTTCAACACTTCGACTTCTTGGTCTGAAATGGACAGCGCCGAGGCAATTCTTCGTTGCTCCTTGATCGGTGGTAATTTGAAGTGCGCCTTGTTTATCCCACCAATTGATAGGCCGAAGCGAGTAGCTCCGGTAGCAAGAGTGAAAAAGTAGTATCGTGTTTTCTGCATTGAGAACAAATAGTTCAAGAAAGCGCTATCTAAGACGCTTCTTTTCGGGCGCACAATCGCTAGATGATAGCCACATACGACACCTCCAAGGTCCTCAGATATCAGTGCAGGGACCGCGATATCGCCTGGCGTTTCCGAATCCTTAGTAATAACCACATCACCAATCTTCAGTGCAAACCTATCAATTTCCGCTTGCTTAGCGGTTGCTTCCATGAACTTAAGATTTCGGGTGATATGTGTGTTGTAATACACATCGGTGTAGTTACAGAGCCTGACTGAGATTTCGCCATCTACAGTCTTTTTGTCTACCGGGCTGACAATTACTTTGGCAACATCTGTTAGATAATGATCATTCCATTCACCACTAAACCCAGGATACCGATTCTTACCGGTAAGCAACTGCTGCATCAGCGCCTTTTTCTGCTGCCGGCTATTGGCGAGCAGTTGTTCGGTGGTGGTGATGGCCTTATCCCAGGTGGAGAGGATTTGGGCGATTTTCTTTTGTTCTGGCAGCGGAGGAATATTGAACGGGAATTTTAACCATTGATCGATCTTAAAGATCATTTTTTCAACATGAACGCCTATACTTGAATGAAAGCATGTTTGTTGAAAGTAAATAGAATGGGAGAGGTATTTTAAAAACTCTAAGCAAATATGCCCATCTGAGCAAAGTACTGAATATTCATTTGATACTATTGATCCGTCCAATTCAGGCGGGACAATTCCACAGGCTCCATGCACGATCTGTCGTTTGGATATAAGGAAATCGCCGGCTTCGATCTTGAATTGACTCTGTACAGCGATATTCTTGCCAAGTAGATGCTCACGTCTGGCGACGCCTCCACGAGCACGCTTTACAGTCACAAGATCGTATTCCACATCCGCCTCAAGCTTTACAGATCTCTTCATTTCGACAAGGTGCTCACCGAGTGGAATCCTTCGCCACCCAGAAGGCAACTCACCTAATAGTGGTTTTCCCGACTGAACCGTTGCCGGGTACGCTGATTTTTTAACCATTAATTCTCAACCTTGTTGATTGATCTGCATTCCCGCCATCAGTGGCAGTCGCAAGTAGGCTCCTACCGGGCGCTCGCGCTTCGCCGGCCATCTGTCAGGTGTATCCCAGCTCCTTGAGGTAGCCTTCCATCTCCACTTCCAGATCGGCCAGTTGCGCCTTGAGCTGCTCCCGCTCTTTGCGCACCGCCATCAGGTCGATTTCCTCTTCCTCTTCGAAAGTATCCACATAGCGGGGGATGTTGAGGTTGTAGTCGTTCTCGCGAACTTCGTCGAGATCGGCAACATAGGCGTACTTGTCCACATCGGCGCCGGCCTCGTAGGTGGCGACTATCTTGCGGATATTCTCCTCGGTCAGCAGGTTCTGGTTCTTGCCGGCCTTAAACTCGCGGCTGGCGTCGATAAACATGATCGAATCGTCGGCCTTGTTGCGGCTGAAGATCAGGATGGCCGCGGGGATGCCGGTGCCGTAGAAGAGTTTTTCCGGCAGGCCGATCACCGCGTCCAGCAGATTTTCCTCGATCAGCTTCTGGCGAATCTTGCCCTCGCTGGAGCTGCGGAAGAGTACGCCGTGGGGCACCACCACGCCCATGCGCCCAGTCTTCGGCTTCAGAGTTTCGATCATATGCAGGATAAAGGCGTAGTCGCCCTTGGTTTTTGGCGGTACGCCGCGGCGGAAGCGGCCGTATTTGTCGTGCTCGGCTTCGTCGTGGCCCCACTTGTCCAGGCTGAAGGGCGGGTTGGCGGTCACTATGTCGAACAGCATCAAGTCGCCGTGTTTGTCTAGCAGCTTGGGGTTGCGGATGGTGTCGCCCCACTCAATTTTGTGGTTGTCCTCGCCGTGCAGGAACATATTCATTTTCGCCAGGCTCCAGGTGGAGCCGATGGCTTCCTGGCCGTAGAGGGCGTACTGCCTGGAATTGTGATTCTTGCGCACCTTGGCCCCGCACTTCATCAACAGCGAGGCGGAGCCGCAGGCGGGGTCGCAGATGGTGTCGTTCGGTTGTGGGTCCAGCAGTTCGGCGATCAGATCGCTCACTTCGGGCGGGGTGTAGAATTCGCCGGCCTTCTGGCCGCCGCTGGCGGCGAAGTTCTTGATCAGGTATTCGTAGGCGTTGCCGATCACGTCCAGTGAACCCACGCGGCTGGGGCGCAGATTCATTTCGGACTTGGCGAAGTCTTCCAGCAGGTGGCGCAGTATGGTGTTCTTCTGCTTTTCCTCGCCCAGGCGGTCGGTATTGAAAGAGATATCCTGGAATACGCTTTTGCCGGCGTCCCTGAGCTTGCTGCCGTTGGCCTCTTCGATTGCTTGCAGCGCCTGGTCGATGCGCTCGCCGTTGCCGGGTTCGTGGCGGTGCTCCCACAGTGTGTAGAAGCTGGCATCCCGGGGCAGCACAAAGCGCTCGTTCTTCATCAGCTCCTCGATGAGTTCCGGCTCGTCGCCGTGCTCTTCCACATAGGTTTCGTAGTGGTCCTGCCATACATCGGAGATGTATTTGAGGAACAGCATGGTGAGGATGAAATCCTTGTAGGTGTCGGCGCTGATGGTGCCGCGGAAGGTGTCGCAGGCGGCCCATAAAGCCTTATTGACGCTGTCCTGGTTGACTTTCTCGGTCATTGTTTTTCTCCGGAAGATTCTGTTTTTGATAGCCGGCTCTTGCCTTCCAGCCGTGCGGCCTGGTCGGCCAGCAGGGTCATTTGCTGTATCGCGATGGCGTTTAGTTGTTTCAGCCGCTCGCTTTGGGATTTCCCTTCGCTGATGAACAGGGCGTTGAGGTTTTCCAAATTGGCCAGGCAGAGCAGTTGCGGCGCACTGGCCTGGTCGCGGATGTTGCCCTTTTCGCCCGGATTGGCGGCGCGCCACTCGGCGGCGGTCTGGCCGAACAGAGCGAGGTTCAGCACGTCGGCCTCGGAAGCGTACACCCGCGAGATCTGTTGCTTGCTGAGCACGCTCGGGACCAGGTGGGTCTTGATAGCATCGGTGTGGATGCGATAGTTCAGCTTGGCCAGATTGCGGCGGATGTCCCAGCCCAGGGTTTCGCGCTCCTGCTCCTTGAGGCGCTGGAACTCCTTGATGAGATAAAGCTTGAATTCAACGGATATCCATGCGGCGAATTCGAAGGCGATATCCTTGTGTGCGTAGGTGCCGCCGTAGCGGCCGGCCCTGGAGGTAATGCCTATGGCCCCGGTAGCGCCGATCCACTGTTTGGGGGTCAGGGTAAAGCTATTGAGCCCGGCCTGCATTTTAATCCCGTCGAATTCCACGGGATTGAAATCCGGGTTGTAGAGCTGCTCCCATATCCCGAGGAATTCCAGGGTATTGCGGTTGCGCAGCCAGTTGCGAATCAGGTCGTCGGTGTGCTGCTCGTTCTTGTACTTCGCAATGTCGGTCAGGGACAGGTAATCCTCCTGTGCAACGCTCTGGATTCTTACTTTCCTCTCCAGCACATTAATCTCTGACATTTCAGCCTCCTTGTGAAGTCTTGAGCGGTTCGTTGGGGCTCATGGCTCATCTCCCTGGTCGCGAAACAAGTCGCTGGCAATGGCGCGGGAAAGGCGCTCGCCGGTGCGCAGCCGCTGCTCCAACAGTTGACGCTCCCGCCGCAAGGCATCGGCCAGACCGATAATGGCGCGCTGGCGGGCGATTGAAGGCAGAACCACAGGGGTCTGCTCGAGAAGGCTGCGGCGGATGCTCTTGGTAAGGCTGCCCTCGGCCTGCTGCTCGAAATAGCGCTGGCAGGGCGCCTGGTTCAGCAGCCAGGCCAGGTAGGCCGGCATCACCCGGTTTGCCTGTGTGCGAATTACAAAGAAGTGGGGAGCGGCAACGGCACGGGGTTCCGGCATATCCACAGGCCAGCACACCTGTGCCGCATAGTTGCGGCTGCCGCGGGCGGCGAACAGGATATCGCCGGGGCGCAGCCAATCCGGCTCACGCCTGCCGGCCAGTTCGGTTTCGGTGCAGCCGACCCAATTGACCCCCCCGGCTTCGGATACGTCCTTCATCTGTACCGCAACCACGCCGGAGCCCGCCACTTCGGAGATCCTGCCCCGAAACGGGTAGCCGGCGCTGATGGTTGCGACTTGCTTGAGCTGCAACTTTATTCTCTTCATTATCAATGATGCACTGATGATCTACTCACAACCAAACCAGTGTCAAGTCAAAATTTGCTTCATTGCCCGTGATGCAATTGATAGTCTGCCGGCAGCCGAACGAGAGGCCGTATGGACTTTGAATCGAGCGGGCAAGCATCTGAAAGCGGCATTCGCAACACCGAGCCGTGTTGAAGGCACCCGGCGCTCAACGGGTACCCCCTCTCCCCCAACCCCTCTCCCCGGAGGGGAGAGGGGAGCCAGATGTAGCACATTAGGAAGAAGTGTGAGGGAACTGGCCGCGTGGCTCCACAGCCCTTAGCTGTAGCGCTTCAGCTGCCAAGAAGGCTGGACAGCCGGGAACAGTGGCGGTACAAACGATAGGTCGCCGCCACGCAGCAGGATTCCGAACATGAAATTGACCCCGGAGCTGATCGAAGAACTGGAAGTCCTTACCTTGTTCAACCTCAACACCACCCAGGAAGGTATCAAGGTGCATTCCACCGCCGCGTCCGGTGCCATCGCGGCGACCCGGCGCCTGCACGACAAGGGCCTGGTCACCCAGGCCGACGGCGGCTATCTCACCGGTCTGGGCCACGACGCCGCCGAGCACGCCCAGACGCTCATGACTATTCTCACCACCGAGCCGAACGCCGCCGGTCCGGAGCCGCGCTAGCGGTTTGTGCCCCCGCCCGGGCGGCCCGGTGTCTTTTCCTCCCGGTCATCCGGCTGGCACATCGCGACCGCGCGCTCATCAGTTCCCTGCCCCCCGAGTGCGGAGGCGCTGTTTCACGTGCGCTTGTGGCCGCCTCCGGCCCCTGTGATCGCACAGGTGATGAAAGTTTTCGGCACATCGGACTCATCGTTCAGGCATAGCCAACTCAAGTTTCGGAGTTCGGACACTGTCTGCATACCGGTGTAGGGTGCGCCATGCGCACCGGATGGGAGCTGGTGCGGGCTTCAGCCTCCCTGGTGCGCACGGCGCACCCTACCTCCCCCGAGAGTCAAGAATGCGTTCAACGCAGACAGGGTGTCGTCCGGCGCCTCTTCCGCTATGAAGTGTCCGCTCGATATGGGCGTGAATTGAGGTTGCGAGCACCAGGCTCGCCATATGCGCTGCACGTCAAAGTGTTTTCCCACCACTCCACGCTCTCCCCACATGACAAGTGTGGGACATGTGATCTTCTTCCCGCTCGTTCGATCTTCCCGGTCGATCCCCCGGTCGATGTGGTATCCGGCCCGAAAAGATTCACACATCGCGGTAATGGCTTCCGGCGTGGTGTTGGCCGTCAAATAGGCTTTGAGGGCGAGTTGGTCATAGCGAACGGCCCGATCCGAAAGCCCCATCAGAATAAGCCTCAGAAATCCGTCGGGGTCGCCGGCAATCAGCCGTTCCGGCACGGGATAATCCTGGGTGAGGAACGAAAAGTAGAAGTAGTCCTGGGCAATCTCCGCATTGGAATTCTCGTAGAAGTCCAATGCTGGAATGATATCCATTACCACGAGCTGCGAAACAGCGTCGGGGTAATCCAGCGTCAATCGTCGCGCGACCCGCGCGCCCCTGTCATGAGCGACAAGTGAGAACCTGTCATAGCCCAGGGCGCGCATGACAGCGAGTTGCTCCTGTGCCATGTCCCGATTGGTATAGGCGTTCCGGAGTTTGTTATGGCCGGGTTTGTGGCTCTCTCCGCGCCCTCGCAGGTCGGTCAGGACAACGGTAAATCTGTCGGTCAGCTTTGGGGCCAGATGGTGCCAACACAAATGGGTTTGTGGGTCGCCGTGCAGTAAGAGCAGCGGCGGCCCGTCGCCGGCGGTCAGCGCAAGAACAAGATTGCCGTCAACATCAATGAACCTCCGTTCGAAACCCGGCAACAGCTGCGCATCGGCTTCTTCAAAGATGTTCATTGATCCACTCCTTGTATTCGACAACAGCTGCTTCGTCGCGCTGGAAAAAGGACCAGCGGCCGATCTTGTTCACGGTCAAAAAACCGGCGCGACGCAGCAACTCAAGATGCCGGCTCACTGTAGGTTGCGCCATTCCCAGCTTGTCCGTCAGAAGAGTGACGCAGACACCTATTTCAGACGGCTTGCCGGTAACCTGGTCCGAAAAATGTGCGTCGGGATCAGACAGCCATTCCAGGATCGAGAGCCGCGCTTCGTTCGCCAGCGCTTTGGATTGTTCAAGTCGGTCGGTCATGCAGACAAAAATACATCGCTATTTAGCTATAAGTCAATGCATTGAATGGAGGCGTGCTCACTGCACGGCCACAGGCATGTCTGCCAGATCTTCGAAGCGACGCTCCTTCCTCGCCCGATCAGCGTGGGCATCAACCTCGGAGGGTGCGCGCACACCGATCAGGACCCGTGCAGGTTTCAGGCATCCCGGTGCGCACGGCGCACCCTACGGTCGCAAGTATCAAATCTCTTGCGGATGACTCTCAAGCCCGGCCAACAATCCGGCCAGTTCCCGCACACCTATTGCCTCCACATCCGGGGCCAGCGGATAGCGCTCTTCTCCGGAGTAGGCCACGAAACTGCGCTGGGGTTGCAGGTCCGCCCGCGCCTGGTGAAAACCTCTTTCCGGCCTGGGCGAGAGCCCGCGTTTTATTTCCACTGCCCACAGATGCCCGCCCGGTAGTTTGAGCAACAGGTCTATCTCGGCACCGGCCGCGGTGCGGTAGAAATAGGCTTCACTGCGTTCGGGAGCGGCTGTCAGCAGGTTCTCCAGCACGAATCCCTCCCAACTGCCGCCGGCAACCGGGTGCCCGAGCACCGCTTCCCGGCTGTCCAGCCCGAGTAGGGCGTGCACCAGGCCGCTATCGCGCACGTAGACTTTCGGGGATTTGATCAGGCGTTTGCTTACGTTGGCATGCATCGGCTGAAGCCGGCGCACCAGCAGCAGGTCCACCAGTAAATCCAGGTAGCGCGCCGCTGTCTTGCCGTCCACCCCCAGCCCCCGCGCCAGCTGTGCGGCATTGAACAACCCTCCCTGGCCGTGCGCCAGCATGGTCCAGAAACGGCGCAGCGTCTCCGCTGGAATGCGCGGCCCCAACATGGGGATGTCCCGCTCCAGGTAAGTGCGGATAAAATTCTCCCTCCAGATGGCGCTGGCGTCGTCATCCCGGGCGAGAAAGCTATCCGGGAAACCGCCCCGCAGCCACAGCTTTCCCACGGACTCGGCGGGCACCTCCCGCAGGCTCAGGGGCTCCAGTTCGACATAGGCGATGCGGCCGGCCAGGCTTTCCCCGGACTGACGCAGCAGGTTCATGGAGGCGGAGCCCAGCAGCAGGAAGCGGCCGCTGCGCAGGCCGCGCCGGCGCCCGCGGTCGATCAGCCCGCGCAATGCCTGGAACAGTTCCGGCATCCGCTGGACTTCGTCCAGGATCACCAGCTTGTCTTCATGGGCGGAGAGGTAGAGTTCCGGGTCGGTCAGCTTGTCCCGGTCCCGGGGAGACTCCAGGTCGAGATAGAGGCTCGGGCGCCCTTCCGCGATCTGCTCCGCGAGTGTGGTCTTGCCCGCCTGGCGAGGCCCGAGCAGGGCCACGGCGGGAAACTGGTCCAGGCGTTGGGTAAGGAGCTGTTGTTTGTGGCGAGGTATCATCCTTGCGATTCTGGCATGAAATTCCAGATTTGCAAGGTTGATAGCTTGAAGGCACCAGAGGGCTCACCCATAATAGCGACCCTGCGCGGCGCCCCCTCCCCCCACCCCCTCCCCCGCAAGCGGGGGAGGGGGGCAGGGGGTGCCTGCTAGGCTTTGCCAGTGCCGCCCCAACCCCCGGAGAACCATGAGCGAATTCGCCGTCATCCTGCTCAGTACCATTCTGGTCAACAACTATGTGTTGGTGCAGTTCCTGGGCCTGTGTCCTTTTATGGGGGTCTCCAACAAGCTGGAGACGGCCGTGGGGATGGCGGGGGCGACCACTTTTGTGCTGACGCTGGCGTCCATCTGCTCCTACCTGGTGAACACCTACCTGCTGGAGCCCTTCGGCATCGAATACCTGCGCACCATCTCCTTTATATTGGTGATCGCGGTGGTGGTGCAGTTCGCACGCATGTTTATCGAGAAGACCAGCCCGCTGATGTATCGGGTGCTGGGGGTCTTCCTGCCGCTGATCACCACCAATTGCGCGGTTCTCGGGGTCGCGCTGCAGAACACCATCAAGGCGCACACCTTTGTGCAGTCCACTCTCTACGGCTTCGGCGCGGCGGTGGGCTTTTCCCTGGTGCTGATCCTGTTTTCCTCCATGCGCGAGCGGCTGGCCGCCGCGGATGTGCCGCTGCCGTTCAAGGGCGCGGCCATCGGCATGGTCACCGCCGGGCTGATGTCACTGGCGTTTATGGGCTTTAGCGGGTTGGTCTGATGTGGCAGTGGCTCTCTGAAATTTCCACCCCCCTGCTGGTGCTCGGCGGCATGTCGCTGGCCTTCGGCGCACTGCTGGGCTTTGCCGCGGTGCGCTTCAAGGTGGAGGGGGACCCGCTGGTGGACCAGGTGGACGAGTTGCTGCCGCAGACCCAGTGCGGCCAGTGCGGCTACCCCGGCTGCCGGCCCTACGCCGAGGCGATAGTGCACGGCGATGCCATCAATAAATGCCCCCCCGGCGGCCAGGCCACCATCAACGATCTGGCCAACCTGCTGGATATGGAGCCCGTGCCCCTGGACGCGGAGCACGGCACGGAAAAAGCCGTGGAGATGGTGGCGTTTATCCGCGAGGCGGAGTGCATCGGCTGCACCAAGTGCATCCAGGCCTGCCCGGTGGACGCCATTGCCGGCGCGGCCAAATATATGCACACGGTGATTGTGGACGAGTGCACCGGCTGCGACCTGTGCGTGGACCCCTGCCCGGTGGACTGTATCGATATGGTGCCGCGGGAGGCTTCCCTCGCCGACTGGCACCCGGAGAAACCCGAGGAGGGAATCGACCTGATCGCCAGCGACCGCCCGCAGTCCGGAAACAAGAGGGACGCAGCTTGAGCCCGGAGCAGGAAACAGAGTCCGCCCGCGAGCGCCGCGCGGCCCGCGAGGCGCAGTTGATCGCCAGCGACCAGGCGCGGGAGAAGGCACGCGCGCTGAAGCTTTACGATTTTCCCGGCGGGGTTCACCCGCCGGAGAACAAGCACCAGTCCACCGGCGAGCCCATCGGCAGCATTCCGCTGGCGGAGGATTTAGTTGTACCGCTGAACCAGCATGTGGGCGGCACCGCGATGCCGCTGGTGAAGCTGGGCGAATACGTGATGAAGGGCCAGAAGATCGCCGAGGCGGACGGCCTGATCAGCTGCCCGGTGCACGCCCCCAGCTCCGGCAAGGTAATGGCGATAGAGCCCTGCGCGGTGCCCCACCCCTCCGGTATGCCGGCGGACAGTATCGTGATCCGCACCGATGGCGAGGAGCGCTGGTGCGATCTGATCCCCTGCGAGGATTTCCGCGGTGAGGAGCCGGTGGATCTGTTGGAAAAGATCCGCGAATGCGGTATCGCCGGTATGGGCGGTTCCGGCTTCCCCACCGAGGTCAAGCTGGACCCCCACGGCGGCGCCGAGATCGATACGCTGCTGATCAACGGCGCCGAGTGCGAGCCCTACATCACCGCCGACGATATGCTGATGCGCGAGCGCGCGGAGGAAATCATCGCCGGGGTGAAGATCCTCGCCTATATACTCGACGAGCCGGAGCGGGTGCTGATCGGCATCGAGGACAACAAGCCCGAGGCCATCATGGCGATGCGCGCGGCCGCCGAAGACAGCCGCATCGATATTGTGGTGCTGCCCACCAAATACCCCTCCGGCGGCGAGAAACAGCTGATCCAGATACTCACCGGGCGCGAGGTGCCCAACCGGGGGCTGCCCGCCAATATCGGGGTTATCTGCCAGAACGTGGGCACCGCGCGCGCGGTGTACCGGGCGATCCGTTTCGGCGAACCGCTGATCAGCCGGGTGACCACGGTGGTGGGCCGGGCGCTGGAGCGGCAGCGCAATATCGAAGTGCCCCTGGGCACCCCCATCCGCCATATTCTCAAACACCACGGCGCCCACAGGGGTCTGATGCAGCGCATCGTGATCGGCGGCCCCATGATGGGCTACACCATCGACGACGACAGTACGCCGGTGATCAAGACCACCAACTGCATCCTGGTGCCCACGGATGAGGAACTGCCGCCGGCGCCGCCGGCCCAGGCGTGTATCCGCTGCGGCTTCTGCGCCGAGGTGTGCCCCGCGTCTCTGCTGCCGCAACAGCTGTACTGGTATGCGCGGGTGGACGATCGGGAAAAACTGCAGGCCTACAACCTGTTCGACTGTATCGAGTGCGGCGCCTGTTCCTATGTGTGCCCCAGCACCATTCCGCTGGTGCAGTATTACCGCGCCGCCAAGGGCGATATCCGCATCGCCGAGGCGGAGAAGGAAAAATCCGATCGCGCCCGCGAGCGCTTCGAGTTCCGCAAGCTGCGCCTGGAAAAAGCCGAGAAGGAAAAGGAAGCCAAGCGCGAGGAGCGCCGCAAAGCCGCGGAACTGGCGCGCAAGCAGCGGGAAGAGAACGCCGGCTCCCCGGAAGCCAAATCCGCACAGCAGGAGGCCGATGTGGTGGCCGCCGCGCTGGCGCGGGTGAAAGCCAAACAGGCCTCTCCGGAACAACAGCTGGCCCGCGCCCAGCGCGCGCTCAGCAGTGCCGAGCAGCGGGTGGAGCGCATGCAGAAAAAACTCGAGGCCGCGGAGGAGAGCCAGCGCGGCCAATTGGCGGCGCAACTGAAGGAGGCGGAAATCCGCCTGCGG
The DNA here is from genome assembly GCF_051659245.1 of Microbulbifer sp. Classification (NCBI taxonomy): domain Bacteria; kingdom Pseudomonadati; phylum Pseudomonadota; class Gammaproteobacteria; order Cellvibrionales; family Microbulbiferaceae; genus Microbulbifer; species Microbulbifer sp. The sequence goes on along the minus strand of NZ_JBOFOC010000093.1, from coordinate 8,771 downwards.
GAAGCGCGGCAGAAACTGGCCCAGGCCGAAGAAAAAGCCGGCGCGGCGCCGGCGGAAAGCGCGGAAAAGAGCAAGGCGCAGAACGCCATCGAAAAAGCCAAGGCCGCCGCCGCGGCCCGCGCCAGTATGAGCGATGCGGACAAACTGGCGGCGGATATCGACGCCCTCAAGGCGCGTGTGAAAAAGGCCGAAGCGCGGCTGGAAAAAGCCCGCGCGGAGGATGACAGCAATGTGGGCGCTTTTGAAACCGCGCTGGAAAAAATGCAGAAGAAGCTGGAAGAGAAAATGCGCGAGCAGCAGTCGGCAGGGGATCAGAACTAATGCACTTGTTTTGTAGGAGCCTGCTTGCAGGCGAATGGTGCTCCCCCTCAACTTGGGAGCACTTCCTCGCGAGCGCTAAAGCGCTCGCGTTCGCCTGCAAGCAGGCTCCTACAAGGGAAAGAGCTCCGATTGCGGGGGTGAGCCGATGGCACTGATGCGCGCCACCTCCCCCCATGCCCGCTCCGGCGAGAGCACCACCAAGGTCATGCTGCAGGTGGCCGCGGCCACGGTTCCCGGGGTGCTGGCGCTGGTGATCTATTTCGGCATCGGCGTGCTGATCAATATCCTGCTGTGCACCGCCACCGCGCTGGCCTGCGAGGCGGCGGTGATGAAGCTGCGCAGCCGCCCGGTGGCTTTCTATCTCAAGGACGGCAGTGCCTTTGTCACCGCGCTGCTGCTGGGCATTGCGCTGCCGCCCTATTGCGCCTGGTGGCTGCCGGTGGTGGGCACTGCCGTGGCCATCGTGCTGGCGAAGCATTTGTACGGCGGTATGGGCTACAACCCCTTCAATCCGGCGATGGTGGGCTACGTGGTGCTGCTGATCAGTTTCCCGGTGGCCATGACCCGCTGGGTGGGGCCCGCGGAACTCATCTACGGTGCGCCCGGTATCGACGAGGCTCTTGGCCTGGTGTTCGGTTTCGGCGGCTACAACGTGGACGGCTTCACCCGCGCCACGCCGTTGGAAGTGGTGCGACTCAACGAGTCGGTGCTGCTGTCGCAGGTGTACGAGATGGAGCCGGTCTTCAACATGGGGACCATCGCCGGGCTGGGCTGGGAGACGGTGAATTTCGGCTTTCTGCTGGGCGGGCTTTTCCTGCTGTTCCGACGCATCATCACCTGGCACGCGCCGGTGGCCATGCTCGCCACTCTGGCGCTGCTGTCGCTGCTGTTCTACGACAGCGGCAGTTCCCTCTCCGAGGGCTCGCCGATGCTGCACCTGTTTTCCGGGGCCACCATGCTCGGGGCGTTTTTTATCGTTACCGACCCGATCAGCGGTGCCACCAGTAATTGGGGGCGGTTGATTTTCGGCGCCGGGGTGGGGCTTCTCACCTATGTGATCCGCGCCTGGGGCACCTACCCGGATGCGGTGGCTTTCGCGGTGCTGCTGATGAATTTCGCCGCGCCCACCATCGACAACTACACGGTGCCGCGCACCTACGGCCACAAGGCGCCGCGGCGGGCCACTGAGTTGGAGGAGCGGTGATGCTGAAGCGATCGGTAATCGGCAACGGCCTGATCCTGACGCTGTTCGCGCTGATCACCGCCGGCACCCTGGCGGTGACCCAGATCGTCACCCGCGAGCCCATCGAACGGGCGGTCCGCCAGGCCGCTGCCAAGGCGCTGCTGGAAATTATTCCCCTCGAGCGCCACAGCAACGACCTGCTGCTGGATACCTATACGATCCCCAAGCGCTACTGGGAGATGCTGAACCTGCCCAACGGCGGCACTATCAATCTGGCGCGGGAGGAGGACGGCGGCGTCTTCGCGGTGATCATTCCCTCGGTGGCGCCGGACGGCTACTCCGGCCCCATCGCGCTGCTGGTGGGGGTAAACCGCGACGGCACCGTCGCCGGGGTGCGCGTCACCAGTCACAGCGAAACCCCGGGGCTGGGGGACAAGGTGGACCTGAAGAAGAGCGACTGGATACTGTCGTTCAACGGCCAGTCGCTGCAGAACCCGCCGCGGGACCAGTGGAAAGTACAGAAAGACGGCGGCGCCTTCGACCAGTTTACCGGTGCCACCATCACCCCGCGCGCGGTGGTAAACCAGGTGCGCACAGTGCTGGACTTTGTCGCCGAACACCGCGAGGAAATTTTCAGCGTGCCGCCGTCCGGACAGGCGGTGGAAGTGGAATCGCAGGCAACGGAGCCCGGGACGGAGGGCGAATAATAATGGCAAACCCCGAATACGGAGAGATCACCCGCAACGGCCTGTGGAGCAACAATCCGGCGCTGGTGCAGTTGCTGGGCCTGTGCCCGCTGCTGGCGGTGACCGGCTCGGTGGTGAACGCCATCGGCCTGGGCCTGGCCACCACCGGCGTGCTCACCTGTTCCAACCTGGCGGTGTCGCTGGTGCGCCGGCAGATGCCGGAAGCGGTGCGCCTGCCCGCCTCGGTGATGATTATCGCCACCTTCGTCACCTGCGCCGAGCTGCTGATGAAGGCCTTTACCTATGAGCTCTACCTGGTGCTGGGAATTTTTATTCCGCTGATCGTCACCAACTGCGCCATCCTCGGCCGCGCGGACGCCTTCGCCAGCAAAAACCCGGTGCTGCCCTCGCTGGTGGACGGTTTTATGATGGGCGTGGGATTTACCGCGGTGCTGATTGTGATCGGCGCCATCCGCGAGGTGCTCGGCCAGGGCACGCTGTTTGCGGATATGGACCTGCTGCTCTGGCCCTCCGCCAAGGAGTGGGTGATCCCGGTGCTGGGCGCCGACTACCCGGGCTTCCTGGCCGCGGTGCTGCCCCCCGGCGCCTTCCTGGTGGCGGGCCTGTTGATCGCGGCCAAAAACGCCATCGACAACCACATCGAACGCCGCCGCAGCCAGCAGGTCAGAATCGTGCCCGGCGCCAAGCGGGTGCGCACCACCGGCAAGATCACCTGATCCCTGGACCCGGACTGGTAAGGTGCGCCGCGCGCACCGTTCCCTGTAGGAGCGGGCCATGCCCGCGATCGGTATCGGCTACGTAGAGAGATCGATCGCGGCCATGGGCGGACGGCCGCCCCGCCGCTCCTACAAGGTCCGTGCCGAACTCCTCCGCTGTAAAAACTTTTTGGCACAGCGTTCCTTGCCGCAGCGGTGGCCATTTACAACTATTTCGCTAGAATGGGGCTTCCGTTCCGAAGTTTGATCGGCGACCGAAAATAAAAGCAGGGAATAACGCTATGAGAGTGGACAATGGAAAGTCTGAACTGGTTTATCATGGACGCCGGGCCCAGCGCTCGGACAGCCGCCAACGCCGCAAAGCCATCCTCGAGGCTGCCCTGCGGCTGATCGTCAGGGAGGGCATTCGCGGTATCCGCCACCGCGCCGTGGCCCGCGAGGCATCGGTACCACTGGCTGCCACCACCTACTATTTCAAAGACCTGAACGACCTGATCAGCGACGCCTTCACTTACTTTGTGGAACAGGGGCTGGAGCACACCCGCCAGTTGCAGGAAAGCAGCTTCACCGCCGCCCGCCGCCTCACTCCGGAAGAGCGCGCCACGAGCGCCGGGCGCAAGCTGCTTACCCAGCAGCTGACCCGCTTTATTCTCTCCCATATCCGCGCCCAGGCCGGCAACCGCGACTACCGCCTGATCGAACTGGCATTTCGCAACGAGGCCCTGCGCAACGAGCAACTGACCCGCGTCATCCGCATGGCCAACTCGGCCAATGAGGCGCTGATCCAGGATTTTTTCGAGCTGTTCGAACTCGCCGATCCCCTGGCGGCGGCGCAGATCGTACACGGGACCATCCTCAACCTGGAATACCAGATCCTCAGCGGCGCCATCACCATCGACTCGCCGCTGCTGGAACGCTCGGTCACCATGATGATCCGCGGCCTGATCCCCGCCACCCTCCCGGTGGCGGAGGCCGTCCGGGCCTGAGCCTCCCCCCCTTGTAGGAGCGGGCCATGCCCGCGATCCACGGTGGTTGAATCCACAACCGATCGCGGACATGGCCCGCTCCTACTACGCTTACGGGGTCATTAGCGAAAGCCGTACGGGTCTCTCAATGTCCCCCGCCCCGCGAATCCTCTGCACCCTGCTCACCGCCCTGCTATGCATCGCCACCGGCTGCGAGCGCGACCGGGAAACCGGCGACCTGGATAAGATCCGGGAGCGCGGGGTCCTGCGCGCGGTAACCCGCAACTCACCCGGCTCTTATTTTATGTGGAAGGGCCGGCTGCTCGGCTACGAATATGAAATGTTGAAAGAGTTCACCGGGAGCCTGGGCCTGCGGCTGGAGATTATCGTCGCAGCGGAGCGCGACGACTTCATCGAATATCTCAATACCGGCAGGGCGGACGTCGCCGCCGGCCTGTTCCCGGTGGCCGGTCGCGGGAAACAAAAGGGAATCGCTTTTTCCGATTCCTACCTGAGCGGCGGGAGCGGCATCGTGGCGCGCAAGGGCGACGGTATCAAAAGCCCGGAAGCTCTCTCTGGCCGCACCGTGTATGTGCGTCAGTCCAGTAGCCAGCATGACGCTTTGAAGAAGCTGCGACGAAAGGTCCCCGGAATCGAAATGGAACTGGCACCGGAAACCATGAGCAGCCGGCAGATTATCGACAAGGTGGCCAAGGGCGACTACGACCTGGCCCTGGTCGACGAGGTCACAGTGAAACTGGAGCGCCGCTGGCGCGACGACATTCACTTCGCCCTGAAACTGGCGACCGACGACTACGCCTGGCTGATGCGCGGGAAGAATCCCGAACTGCTGGCCGCGGTAAACGAATTTTTTGGCCACAGAGAAACCGCGGCCGCTAAAGAGCTGAGCAAAAAATATTTCGATTCCCCCAGACACACGCGCCCGGAAATTACCGAGCTGACCGCAGAGGGACATATTTCCCCCTACGACCGGTTGGTGCGGAAATATGCCGGGGACTACGGCTTCGACTGGCGGCTGGTGGTGGCGCAGATATTCCAGGAGAGCGGTTTCAACCCCAGGGCCAAATCCTGGGTTGGCACCCGCGGGCTGTTGCAGGTAATGCCGCCCCCCGGCAGGCAGGTGGGGGAAAACCTGTACGATCCGGAGACCGGGGTGCGCGCGGGTTTGAAATACCTGAAATGGCTGCACGACAAATTCAAAGGCCGGGATGCCACCGGCCCGGAAAATACCATGTGGTTCACCCTCGCCGCCTACAGCGCCGGGCCCGGCCATGTGTACGACGCCAAAGACCTGGCGGAGGAGATGGGCTGGGACCGCAAGGTGTGGTTCGGCAATGTGGAAAAAGCCATGCTGCTGCTATCGCAGCGCAAATACTACCGAAAAGCCCGCTACGGCTACGCCCGCGGCCGGGAGCCGGTGGACTACGTGCGCAGGATCGAGGCCCGCTTTCACTTCTACGCGGCGCTGTTGGATGCCCATCGCAGGGCCAATGACCAATTAACAATTAACGTAACTACTCTCCCCTCTCTCGCTTGCGGGGGAGGGGGCACTGACCGGCTCCCCTCTCCCCCAAGGGGGAGAGGGGACTGTTGGGGTGAGCAGGCATTGATGGGCACGCTGCGCTTTGCCCATCCAACGAACTTGCCGGATGCCCACCCAGAACCCGGGAAGCGCACTTGTAGGAGCGGGCCATGCCCGCGACAAATCGGCAGGATAGCCGATTTGGACGCCGCGGGCGCCCGAAGGGTGGCGCCATGGACGGCGCGAATCAGCGGCGGTGGTCGAATCCACAGATCGATCGCGGGCATGGCCCGCTCCTACAGGCAGTCCCCCGGCATACCCGCAATCCACTCGCGCAGCAGCGCCACACCCTCCTCGTGCACCAGACTGCGCCCCAACTCCGGCATCATCGCCCCCGGGTCGGTGGACTCCACGCGGAAACTCAGGATCGATTCTTCCGGGTGGCCGGGCACTACGGCAAAGCGGCGGTTGCCGCTGCCGGTGCCGGCGGCCACCGGGGGCTTGCACAGCCCCAGGCGGCGCAGGTCCTGTTCGGCCCTGTGCAGCATCAGCCCGGAGGTGTCCGCCGGACCCGCCGGGTTGTGGCAGTGGCCACAGTTGATGTCCAGGTAGGCGCGGGCGCGCTCCTCGAGCGGGAACCCGCTATCCGAGTAACTGGCATTGCGCGGTATGGCGGCGAACTCCGGCAGGCCGCTGAGATAGCCGATCTGCTGCCAGTGCAACAACTGGTTCTGCGCACCCTCGGCGTAACTGCCCAGTTTGTGGGTGTACTCCTTGTTCAGGTGGCGAGCGCGCGGGCCCAGCGGGCGGATCGCCTTGTTGGTGTGATTGTCCGCGTGGCAGCCGGCGCACTGATTGGCATCCGGCACCACATAGGTAAAGGCATTGCTGCCGCCTTCCCCGTCGACCAGTTGCATGGGGATGGCGTCGCCGGCGATTTCCAGTGTGGCTTGCGTCTGCTCCGCATTCCACACGTAGGGCAGTGCCTGCCAGCCGTCCTCGCGTTTCACCAGCAGGCGGGTTTCCACCAGCTGCACATTGTCCAGGTCCAGCCCCGAACGGGAAAAGTCCGCGCTCTGGTCCGCGGTGCGCAACATCCCTCCGCCCCCGGCTTTCGGGTAATAAAAGGTTTTGCTCAGCACCGTGCCCACCGGGTAATCGAAGGCCTCCTCGGCGTAGCGGGCGGAGCTGCCCGCGGGCATCCATACGGTGCGCAGCTTGTGGGCGTAGTCGGTAAACAGCTGGGTGTTCAGGTCGTAGGGAGTGACGCCGGCGTTGAGGGACAGCTCGCCGTCGATCACTTCCACGATATGCCAGTCGCCCAGCCGCTCCGGCACCGCATCGCGGCCGTGGATGGTCACCTGCTCGCGGGGCGCTTCGCACCCTGCGAGCGCCAGGGCCAGCATCGCACCTCCAAACAGCTTACGCATCGGCGGCCTCGGCTTGTGCGATTTCATCCCCCTCGCCGGCCGGGCTGTCGAAATCCAGCACTATCCGCGGCAGTTTTTTCAGGCTGCAGCGGTGCGGGGCTATATCGGTGGAGATATTTTTGAAGTCGTTGGCGGCGTCCACATTGACGATACCGGCGTCTCCGTTGTCGACGCACACCCGGAGTTTCTCGGGCAATTCGCCGTCCACCAACTTTTCCGGATTCACCACGCCGTCCCACAAAATATCCGGCAGGCTGCCGCCCAGTCCGAACTCGGCCAGTTTCAGCGCCTTCAGTTTCAGGTGATCCGGGGACTGGCCGCCGCCACTGAATTGGTTGCCGTAAATATAGATGCCCTCGGGGTAGGGGTCGAAATCATCCTGGGTGGATTTGTCGCTGTAGTAACCGGAGGTGTAATAACTGCTGACGATTATATTGGCGGTGTCGTTATCGGAAATTTCGTTGTCGAAGATTTCCACCAGGTCGTTGGAATTGATCACCACACCCGAGCCGGCGGGGACCGCGGCCACCGGTGTGCCCTTGTGGCCGAAATTATCGGTGTTGTTTTCGAACACCCGGTTGTTGTAAACGCGGGTACTGTGGCCCGGCTGGGGCAGGTTGGGCATATTGAACACCAGGATGCCGCCGGTGTTGTTGGTGGCCAAATTGCGGTAGACGTCGGCACCGATGGTATTTTCGATTTCAATACCGGCCACGTTGTACTCGGCGCGGTTGTTGCGCACGATCACGTTGCGCGACTGGCCCACATAGATACCCGCATCGGAAGCGCCGATGGCCACCGAGCCCTCCACCAGGGTGTTCTTCGTCTGCACCGGGTAAATGCCGTAGGCCCCGTTATCGGTGGAGGGACCGTTGGTCCACTCCACCCGGACGTTGCGAATAATAATATTCTCACCCTCGTTGACCTTGAGCCCATCGCCGATGGCGTCCTCTATGGCCAGATCCTCGATGGTGAAATCGCTGGCATTCACCAACAGGCCCTCCGCCCCCTGAATCTGGTCTTTGAAGGAGAGAACGCTCTCATTCATGCCCGCGCCGCGGATGGTCACACCGTCCACGTTCAGTGACAAACTGCGATTGAGCTGGAAACGGCCGGCGGGAATTTCGATCAAATCCCCCGGCTGCGCGGAAATCAGCTGCTTGAGCAACTGTTTCTGGAAATCGGCGGAGGCCGACGGTTGTGACTCTTCGGTTTTCGGAGTGTCCGCGTCCCTGGAACAGGCTGCGGCCAGCACGGTCGCCAGGGCCACACCGATATAAGCTGCGGTTTTCATGATAGTTTCCTTGCTAATTATTCGAGTTGTTCCATCCGGCAGTGCAAGCCACCTCATAAACTACTGCGCGTGCGCCTGGCGGCGTCCGGCGGCGCCGGTGCGCCAGCCCGGTCGGAATGTTCATGTACTACTTGTACACGCCGCTTCTTGCGCTCCGCCAGGCACCCGCTCGCTACGTTTCTGAGACGGCCTCCAAACAAGTACGTTTGTACCAATTAAATTGCGAAAAAATTAGTGACTGCCAGCGCGTCGATGGTATCCAATCGACCGATGGCCAGCAAGCGGCCATGCAGGAAGCTGCGGTGACCTGCAAGTCCGGAAAATAACAGGGACAGAATGAACACTCGGTAATCAGCGAGGACCGGGCCATCGCCGCAATGAGCGTGCACCGCATCGATACCGAACCGCAGCAGGTGAAGTCACTGGTGGAAATTGAACTGGAGAGGGGCAGCCCTGCGATGCAGCGGGTGCAGTTGGCCGATGGCTATGTATTGAAATACCGCTATACGCCGTGATTTTAGCACTGAAATAGGAACCGGCACCCTGTAGGAGCGGCCCATGGCCGCGATCGATCTGAGCTACGAAGCGCAGTCCGATCGCGGCCATGGGCCG
>NZ_JBOFOC010000092.1:0-71562 GCF_051659245.1 Microbulbifer sp. | reverse complement strand
GCTGTTGCCGGTGACCACTTCAAAGCGGAAAGAAAGACCGTGCAAACAAGCTGGCGGCAACTGCTCGGTTGAGCCCCGCCGCTCCTACAGGCACGAGATAGCAAGATCTGTAGGAGCTTCCCATGTCTTTTGCCGACCGTGACGGCACCATCTGGTTCGATGGCGAATTGATCCCCTGGCGCGATGCCCGGGTGCATGTGCTCACCCATACACTGCACTATGGCATGGGCGTCTTCGAAGGCGTGCGTGCCTATCAAACTAAAATCGCCGCAGGCGCTCAGACCGGAAGTGCCACCAGTATCTTCCGCCTGCAGGACCACACCCGGCGATTGTTCCGTTCCGCCAAAATCATGAACATCCCCATGCCCTACGACGCGGAACAACTGAACGAGGCCCAGCGCCTGGTGGTGCGCGAGAACAAATTGCACGAGGCCTACCTGCGCCCCATGGTGTTCTACGGCTCCGAGGGCATGGGCCTGCGCGCCGACCAACTGCAGGCCCACGTGATCGTCGCCGCCTGGGAGTGGCCCAGCTATATGAGCCCGGAAGCGCGGGAGCTGGGAATCAAGGTGAACACCTCCTCCTACACCCGCCACCATGTGAATATCAGCATGTGTAAGGCCAAGGCCAACGGCAACTACATCAATTCCATGCTGGCGCTGCAGGAAGCGATTCGCAACGGCTGCGAGGAGGCCCTGCTGCTGGACCCGGAGGGCTATGTGGCCGAGGGCAGCGGCGAGAATATCTTTATCGTCAGCGACGGCGTCCTCTACACCCCGGAACTCACCTCCTGCCTGGACGGCATCACCCGCAACTCGGTGATCCAACTGGCCAGGGAGTGCGGCTATCAGGTGGTGGAAAAGCGCATCACCCGCGACGAAGTCTACATCGCCGACGAGGCCTTCTTCACCGGCACCGCCGCCGAAGTCCTGCCCATCCGCATGCTCGACGGCCGCTCTATCGGTGCGGGCCGCCGCGGTCCGATCACCAAGCGGCTGCAGCAGCTGTATTTCGACGTGGTGCAGGGCAAGAGCCAGGCGCACCTGGGTTGGCTGACCGATGTGGCCGATCCCGATCTGGAGCTGGCGGCGAATTCATAGCCGGGACCGCGGAGCTCCAGCTCCGCTTGCGGGCCGTGAGGCCCGCTGTAGGAGCCTGCTTGCAGGCGAACGGCTACAGCGTTTCATAGCCTTCGCCTGCAAGCAGGCTCCTACAACGAAAGCCGCACAAATTTTGCTCCTCTCCCCCTCTTCTCATAAAATCCCCGGTTTCACCCGCCGGAGCCGCATTTGAACCCCACCCCGGAAACATTCCCCCAGCAGATCCTGATCGTGGGCCCCTCCTGGGTGGGCGATATGGTGATGGCGCAAACCCTGTTCAAGCTGCTCAAGAGCGAGCGTCCGGATTGCGCCATCGACGTGCTGGCGCCGGCCTGGAGCCGCCCGCTGCTGGAGCGGATGCCGGAGGTGCGCGCCGCGGTGGATATGCCCCTGGGCCACGGCAAATTGGGTCTGGGCGAGCGTCGGCGCCTGGGCAGGGCGCTGGGCGGGCGAGGTTATCAACAGGCGATACTGCTGCCCAACTCACTCAAATCCGCACTGGTGCCCTGGTTCGCCGGCATCCCCCGGCGCACCGGCTGGCGCGGCGAGATGCGTTACGGTCTGCTCAACGACCTGCGCGTGCTGGACAAAGACCGCTACCCGCTGATGATCCAGCGCTTCGCCGCCCTGGGGCTGGAAAAGGGCGCCGCACTGCCGCAGCAACTGCCCTACCCGAAACTGGAAGTGGGCACCGATGCCGCCGAACTGCGCGGCCGCCTCTCCCTGGATGCACAGCGCCCGGTGCTGGCCCTCTGCCCCGGCGCCGAATTTGGTCCCTCCAAACGCTGGCCGGAACAGCACTACGCCGCCGTGGCCGAAGAGCGGGTCGGCCGCGGCTGGCAGGTGTGGCTGATGGGCTCCGCCAACGACCGCGCCGTCTGCGAACAGATCGTCGAGCGGCTATCCGATAAGGCTCGGCAATGGGCCTTCAACCTCGCCGGCGAAACCAGCCTGGGCCAGGCAATCGACCTTTTGGCCGAAGCCGGCGGTGTGGTGAGCAACGACTCCGGGCTGATGCACGTGGCTGCGGCCCTCGGCCGGCCGCTGGTGGCGGTATACGGTTCCACCTCACCGGGTTTCACCCCGCCGCTGGGCGAACGGGTCAGGGTAGTCTCCATTGAGGTAGAATGTGGCCCCTGTTTTCAACGCGAATGCCCCCTGGGACATCACAAATGCATGGCCCAGCTGATGCCGGATCGCGTTGTCTCCGCCCTCGATCAATTGACTACCTGATTCCGTGCGCGTACTTATTGTAAAAACCTCCTCCCTCGGCGACATAGTGCACACCCTGCCGGCGGTGACCGAGGCGGCGCGCGTCCTGCCGCAACTGCGCTTCGACTGGGTGGCGGAGGAGGCTTTCACCGAGATCCCCGCCTGGCATCCCGCGGTGCAGCGGGTGATCCCCGTGGCCCTGCGCCGCTGGCGCAAACAGCCACTGGCCGCGCGCCGCTCCGGTGAGTGGCGGCACTTCCGCGAACAACTGGCCGCGCAACGGTACGACCTGGTGATCGACGGCCAGGGTCTGCTGAAGAGCGCCCTGATAACAAGGATGGCAAGAGTCGCCCGCAAGGTGGCCGCGCCCGTGGCCGGTTACGACTGGGCCAGCGCCCGCGAGCCCCTTGCCAGCCTCTTTTATCAACGCAAATACACCGTGGCCAGAGACCAGCACGCGGTGCTGCGCCTGCGCCGGCTGTTCGCCGGGGCTCTCGACTATCGGCTCTCCGAAGAGGCCGTGGACTGCGGCCTGACGCGCAGCGCTTTTGCGCGGCCGGCCCCGGTGGGCGACTCGCCCTATGTGGTGTTCCTGCACGGCACTACCCGGGAAGACAAGCACTACCCGGAAGCCTACTGGCGCGAGTTGGTCGAACAGGCCGCGGAGCGCTACCGGGTGCTGCTGCCCTGGGGAAATGAGATCGAGCGCGAACGCGCTCTCCGCCTGGCTCGGGGCGTGGAAAATGCCGCGGTGCTGCCGAAAATGAACCTGGCGGAAATCGCCGGCACCATCGCTGGCGCCGAGGGTGCGGTGGCCGTGGACACCGGCCTCGGCCATTTGAGCGCGGCACTGGGCACCCCGGCGGTCTCCCTCTACGGCCCCACCTCCCCGAAACTGGTGGGTGCCTACGGCGCCAACCAGCGCTACCTCTGCGCGGAGGACTTTCCTCCCAATGATGCGGATGTGAGGCCGGCCATCTTTTCCGGGCTGACCCCGGCCAGGGTCTGGGACGAACTCCAGGCCGCAATACAGGAGGCCCGCTGATGCACCTGGGAATGGCGCTATTCAAATACTTTCCCTTCGGCGGACTGCAAAAGGACTTTCTGCGTATCGCCGAGGAGGCGCTTGCGCAAGGGCACAGAGTCACCGCCTTTACCCGCCAGTGGCGAGGCGACAAGCCGGAGGGGCTGGAGCTGGTGTTGGCACCCTCTGGTTGGAAAAAAGGCGGCTGGCAGAATCACGTGAAAGACCGCAATTTTGCCCGCTGGCTGGCGTCGGTGCGGGGCGACTACACCCTGGACGCGCTGCTGGGTTTCAACCGCATGCCGGGGCTGGATTTCTATTTCGCTGCCGACCCCTGTTACCGGGCCAATCGCGCGCAGGGCTGGCGCAGCCGTTTCAGCCCGCGCGCGCGGCATTTCCTCGATTTCGAGCGGGGGGTATTCGCCCCCGGGCACGGCACGCAGATTTTCACTCTCACGGAAAAACAGAAGCGCGAGTACCGCGACTGCTACGGCACCGAGGAAGAGCGCTTTACCCCGGTGCCGCCGGGAATCGGCCGGGACTTTGCCTATGACCCCCAAGCCGCAGAGGCTGCGCGGCAGTTCGTGCGCGAGCGGGTCAACGCGGTCGAGGGCGATGTGGTCTTTCTGCATGTGGGCAGCGACTTCCGGCGCAAGGGCGTGGACCGCTGCATCGAGGCCCTGGCCGGACGCCCCCGCGCGCGCCTGGCGGTGGTCGGCCAGGGCGGGGCAGACAAGTACCTGCGCCAGGCTCAGGCACTGGGCGTGGCCGACCGGGTGCACTTTGCCGGCCCCTCCGAAGAGGTGCGCCAGTGGATGATGGGCGCGGACGTGCTGCTGCACCCGGCGCGGGAGGAGGCCGCCGGCATGGTGCTGGTGGAAGCGCTGATCGCCGGACTGCCGGCAATCGTCTCCGGCTGCGCCGGCTACGCCACCCATATCGAGCGCTCCGGCGCGGGCCGGGTGCTGGCCGAGCCCTTCTCGCAGGAGCAGTTCGGTGAAGTACTGATGGAAGCGCTGGACGATGACGTGCGCAACAGCTGGCATAAGTTTGCGCTCACATACAGCGGGGAGGCCGATCTATATAATCTCGGCCCGGTGGTGCTGGAGAAGATCCGCTCCGAACTGGAGGCGCGCAGGGGTGATTGAACTGACCGGGCCCTTCGCGGACCTGTGGCGCGACCGGGACCCCTTTGAGGAACTCTGGGCCACGCCGGGGCGGGATTTCCGCACCATGCCCGGGCGGCGCACCTTTCGTTTCGAGCTCAATGGAAAGGCCTATTTCGCCAAGCTGCACAGCGGCGTGGGCTGGCGGCATATCCTCGGCCAGTGGCTGCGCCTGCGCCGCCCGGTGGTGGGGGCGGCCACCGAGCTGCGCGCCATCCGCCGGCTGGAACAGCTGGATCTGGCCACCATGAAAGTGGCCGCCTTCGGCGAGCGGGGGCGGAGCCCCGCGCAAAAGCGCTCGTTTATCGTCACCGAGGCGATAGAGCCCTCCATCAGCCTGGAAGACTTCTGCGGCGACTGGCCCCGGCGCCCGCCGCTGCGGGCGCAGAAATGGCACTTGATCGCGGAGGTGGCGCGCATCGCGCGGCGCATGCACGGCAGCGGGGTCAACCACCGGGATTTCTACCTTTGCCACTTTCTGCTCGACAGCGAGCGGCTGGAGCGCGGCGGCGATATCCGACTGTCGCTGATCGACCTGCACCGGGCGCAGGTGCGCGCGCGCACGCCACAGCGCTGGCGGATCAAGGACATCGCCGGGCTTTGGTTCTCCGCGGTGGATATCGGCCTCAGCCGCACCGATCTGCTGCGTTTTGTGCGCGGCTATGAAGGTTTGGGCGAGGGCGAAAGCCCGGCGGACACGCTGCGCCGACGGCGGCGCTTCTGGAGCAGCGTCGCACAGAAGATGGCCCGGGTGCGCGAGCGCGAGGCGCGCAAGCGCGCGGCCGGTATCAAGAGATAGATTTGGGAAGCTGGCACTGGGGAAAACTCCCTTGTAGGAGCCTGCTTGCAGGCGAATGGCCGGTGCAGAGAGCTGCAGGTGTTCGCCTGCAAGCAGGCTCCTACAACGATAGCGATTCCTGCGGAATCCTTATTCAATGCCATTAGGTTTGAGAGAGATTTATGGCGGATTCCATCGCACAACAGCTGCAGCAGATGGCCGCGCAAGTGGTGGCGCGGGACTGGCAACTGCCCAATGACGGCAGCTGGCACTGGGTGCAGAGTTCGCCCTACGCCCGGGTGGCGCGCATCCGCCTGGACGGGCGGGAGTTTTATTTCAAGGCTTTTCTGTCACGCACGGGGCTGGAGCCGCTAAAGACCGCCCTGCGCGGCAGCCGCGCGGCGCGCTGCTGCAAAAACACCCGCAAATTGCTCGAGGCGGGCTTCTCCGCGCCGCGGATCGTCGTCGCACAAACCGCTGGGGCCGTGCCCTGGATCGTGATGGAGAGCATGCGCGGCGTGGCCTGGGCGGATTATCTGGCCAGCTACCTGACCCGGCCCGAGAGCAGGGAGCGACTGCATTGGAAACGCCAGTTGATCACCGCCCTGGGGTCGCAAGTGGGGCGGCTGCACAGACTGGGTTTTGCCCACGGCGACCTGCGCCCGTTCAATGTGCTGGTGGACAGTGTCGCGCGGCAGCCGCATTTTCACTTTATCGACAACGAGCGCAGCCGCCGCATGCCCTATCTGCGCGAGCGCGAGCGGGTGCGCAATCTGGTGCAGATCAATATGCTGCAGGCGCCGCAGATACAGCGTACCGACCGCCTGCGTTTCTGGCGCGCCTACTGCGCCGCCGCCGGTCTATCCCCGCGTGCCGAGCGGCGCCTGCGCGCGCTGGTTGGCAGGCGCCTGGCGGTCCGCATGGCCGGGCGCCCCTCCGACAAGGTCATCGGCAACAGCGCCCTGTCCACTGAGATATTGGAATATCTCCCGGGATGATATGTGACCACTGAACTTTCCCAATACAGATATTGGCGCCGCGCGGGTTGTCGCGGTGTGCTGCGCGCCGGGCGCCTGGATGAAAGTCTGCTGGTGGACTGGCTGAATGATCGCTGGCCGGCGGCCTGCGAGCTGCTGAAGTCGGAAGCGCGGCGGGCTACCCGCCGTGTGGAAATCGACGGCCAACTGCTGCTGGTCAAGCAATACCGGGACCGTCCGCTGCTGCCCGCACGGGCCGCCGCGGTGCACCGCACCACTTTGCGTTTGCAACAGCTGGGCGTATCCGTACCGCCGTCCCTGGGTTATGCCCGGGGCGTCGGACATTCAATACAGGTGGCACAGTGGCTGGAAGGCGCAACGCCGCTGCTATCCTTCGCCGGCAAGCCGGGTGCCGGGGAAAAGCTGGCGCCGGCGATTGAAGGACTGCTGGCGCAGGTGGCGGCGATGCACGCGGCGGGCCTGGTCCACGGGGATCTCAAGTGGGGCAATATACTCCGGCGCGGAAATGAAACCTGGCTGGTGGATCTGGATTCGGTATCCCGCGCGCGCCCGGGGCGCAGCGGCGCGCGGGACCTGGCGCGTTTCCTGGTGGATTGCGAGGAGGCCGGCTGCAGCGCGGACTTCGTCCATCGGGTACAGGCGGTTTACGGTGAGCAACGCGGCTGGGACCCGGCGCGGGTGCGGCGCTGGATCGCCGCGGACTACCGCAAGATTACCGAGCGGCACCGGCGTCGCTACGGAGCGGGTCACCGGCTGTAATCGCATCTTTGCGCCGAGCCCGGGCGTGTTCCGCCAACAGCACCGCTACCGGCAGGTGCAGCAGCAGCCACAGTGCCTTGGGGGATTCCAGCAGCTTGTCGCCGTCCACCACAGTGGCTCCCAGTCCCACCAGTAGCAACGCCACCCAGGGCAGCAGCCGCTCCACTTTCAGCGAGGCGCGCAGAATCAATCCCAGTACCGAGAGATAGGCCGCCAGGCCCAGCAGGCCGCCGTATACCACCCAGGCCATGTAGATGGAGTGGGGATGGTGGAGATTGTGCGTCGGTTCGAGTGCTATTTGCGGGTTAACCCCCAGGCCGCAGCCAAACAGTGCGCTGCAGCTCTCCACCACCCTCTGCCACTGGGCCAGCCAGATGTCCGGGCGGTAGGACATGCCCCTGGCCAGCAGCGGCTGCCAGTCCACCACCAGTGCCAGCAGACCCAGCGCCGCGACGCAGGCCAGCGCCAGCCAGCGCAGGCGCGGCAATATCAGCAGCAGGCTGCCGATACAGACACCCATCCCGAGCAGCGCAGTGCGCGACTGGCTGAGGTAGATAGTGCCCAGGTTGACCGCCACAGCCAGCAGCAACAGCAACCGGTAGCGGCGACTCCAGCCGTGCCATTGCACCAGTGCGGCGGCGGAGAAGGCCGCGGCAATCGAGCCGAAGAATATCGGGTTGGAGATACGGCTGGCGCCTACCAGGCGCGCTTGGGGAAAGTCATGTGTGCTGTAGAACCAGAGCATATTGCCGATCGCCGACAAGGCAATCAGCAGTGGCGCCGCGGGAATCACCCAGCGGGACAGCGGCTTGCCGCTGCGGACCAGTACGAAGATCACCAGCCCCAGACCGTAGAGATAGAACAGGCGCTTCAGATTGGGGACGAATTCTTCGCTGTACTCGATGCTCCAGGTGTAGCTGAGCAGTTGGTAGCCGAGTAGGAGGTACCAGAGATTGACCAGCGGGTTGCGATGGAAGTCCCGCAATGTCTCCCGGTCCAGTGTAAACAGCAGGGGCAGCAGCACCAGAGTGTAATAAATATTGTTGACCGCCTTGGTGCTCATGGGCAGCAGGAAGGCGGCGAGAAAAATCATAAAGCCACAGAAGAGAAAATGTGTGGCGCGCTCGGGGTTGCGCTTCAAAGGGATGGAGAACTGCATAAACCGGTTTCTGTCTCGAGCTTCTGCGGAGCTCTTATTGGGATTGTGAATCTGCGAGCTGGGGGGCTTCCCGTAGCCACTGGTGCAGTTCCAGTTGGCTAAGCTGCTGCTCGATGGCGTCGAGGCTGAAGTGGCTGCTGGCAAAGGCCAGTTGCCCGGCCGCCAGCGCTGCGCGCGCGTCGTCGGACAGCTCTGCCAGTGCCAGCATGCGTTCGGCAAAACTCCCGGCATCACCGGGCTGTGGGCGCCAAACACGGGAGTGCACAACTTCCCGGGCGCCGCCGGCGTCGCTGGCGATCACCGGTACGTCCGCCGCCATCGCCTCCAGCAGCACTATACCGAAGGACTCGCGCCTGGAGCTGAGCACGAAACAATCGAAGGCGCGGAAGTAGCGCGCGGCATTGTGTACCACACCGAGAAAGTCGACCCGGGTGGCCACGCCGAGTTCCGCGGTGAGTTGTCTCAGCTGTGTTTCCAGTTCGCCCTGGCCGAGGATGCACAGCCGCGCAGACGGCAGCTCCCCGGCGATCCGTGCGAAAGCGCGCAGCAGGGTGGCCTGGTCCTTGTGGGGGTGCAGGCGGCCCACATTGCCGAATACCCAGGCGTCGTCGGGCAGGCCCAGGGCCTTGCGCGCGGCGACCCTGTCCAACTGCCGGTCGCGCAGGGTATCGAAATCGACGTAGTTGTACAGCGTCTGCACGCGGGAGTGCGCCGCCGCCGGCAGGCAGCGGCGCAGGTCGTCGCGGGTGGCGTCGGAGACTCCCAGCAGATGCACCCGGCGCCCGAACAGCTGAAATAGCAGGCGGCGGCCGCGGCGCTGCAGTTGTCCCAGGGCGTGGGCCACCCCGCTCACCTTGAGCGACGGCATGGTCAGTTGCAGCAGGGTGGCCAGATAAATGGGCTTCCAGCGGTGTGCTACCACCAGGCTGACACCTTCCTCGCGGCACAGGCGGCGCAGGCGCAGCAGCAGGCCCAGTTTGAGGCCGCGCACATCCCGCGAACGCAGTTCCAGGAAAACGGTCTTGTCGGAATTGTGCGACTGTGCCAGCGCCTCGTCCCGGGGCCGGGTGAGGAATACGGTGATTACTCGCGCGCCCTGCCGCTGCAGCAATTCGGCATACTGCTGGCTGATGTCCACGAAGGGCATGGTGTAGCAGTGGCAGAGTTGCAGGACGGTTACAGACATCGGGTTTCTCGATAATCGGGAGCCGCGGGGGCTGGGATAGCCCGGCATTCTAACCGCACAGGACAGCGCTATCTAGGAGCCCGTCGGTCCCCGTATTTCCAAGCGTGTCACTTCTGGCGCATTTTGCCTGTGTTAAACTCCCCGGCTTTGCTATTCGGGATGGATTTCCGGTTCCCCCGATCACTTATTTTTGTTTGCCCGGTGGTATCTATGACCGCACCCCTGCCCGTTTTCAACCGCGCCCAGGTTCTGGTGATCGGCGACCTGATGCTGGACCGCTACTGGACCGGCGATACAGGCCGTATTTCCCCGGAGGCTCCGGTGCCGGTGGTGCTGGTGGGGGACACCGAGGACAGGCCCGGCGGTGCCGGCAACGTGGCCCTCAACCTGGCTTCCCTCGGCGCGGGGGCCTGCGTGATCAGCCTGGTGGGGCGGGACGATGCCGCGTCGGCGCTGGAGCGGACACTGAGCGCCGCCGGTGTGCATTGCGATTTCATTGCCTCTGAAATCTCTCCTACCATTACCAAGTTGCGGGTGATGAGCCGGCACCAGCAACTGCTGCGCCTGGACTTCGAACAGCCCTTTGCCGAGTCCGACTGCGCCGGGCTGCCCACACTGCTCGCGCGCCGTGCAGAGGGCGTGGGTGCACTGGTGCTGTCTGACTACGCCAAGGGCACCCTGGCCCGGTGCCAGGAACTGATCCGCCTGGCGCGGGAACGGCAGCTGCCGGTGCTGGTGGACCCCAAGGGCGCGGACTTTTCCCGCTACCGCGGCGCCACCCTGCTCACACCCAATCTACACGAATTTGAGCTGGTGGTGGGTTCCTGCGCCAGCGAAAAAGAACTGGTGGAAAAGGGCGGAAAACTGATGGAGGAGCTGGACCTGCAGGCGCTGTTGATCACCCGCGGCGAGCACGGCATGACCCTGCTGCAGCGCGGTCTGCAGGAGCTGCACCTGCCGGCCCGGGCGCGCGAGGTCTACGACGTAACCGGTGCCGGCGACACGGTGATCGCCACCCTGGCCGCGGGCATTGCCGCCGGCGAGAGCCTGCCGCGCAGCGTGGAGATGGCCAATATCGCCGCCGGTATCGCCGTGGGCAAACTGGGCACGGCGACGGTTTCCGGGCCGGAGCTGCGCGGCGCCCTGGCGACGGAGGGCCACAGCGGGCGCGGTGTAATGACCGGGGAGCAGTTGGTCTACGCCCTGGCCGACGCCCGCGCCCGCGGTGAAAAAATCGTGTTTACAAACGGTTGTTTCGATATATTGCACGCGGGTCATGTGGGCTACCTGGAACAGGCGCGCCGCTTGGGGGATCGCCTGATCGTGGCGATCAACAGCGACGCCTCGGTGACACGGCTCAAGGGCGAAGGCCGGCCGATCAATCCGGTGGAGCGCCGCATGGCGGTGCTCGCGGGGCTGGAAGCGGTGGACTGGGTGACCAGTTTCGACGAGGATACGCCGGAGCGCCTGCTGGAACTGTTTAAACCGGACGTATTGGTGAAAGGCGGTGACTACAGCAGGGAACAGGTGGTGGGTTGGCAGATTGTGGAAAGTTACGGCGGTGAAGTGCGTTCGCTGGATTTTCTCGACAACTGCTCTACCACCGCGATAGTGGAAAAAATTAAAAAATAGAAAGTTCCACTGATAGCGCATTAGCGAACACTTTTAAAGAGCGAGAACCGGCCTGCCTATGCGGGTAATAACTTTTGGCACCTACGACGTGTTTCACCTGGGACACCTGCGCCTGCTCGAGCGGGCCGCAGCGCTGGGCGATTCCCTTGTGGTGGGTGTCTCCTCCGACCAGTTGAACTACACCAAGAAGCAGCGCTACCCGGTGTACGACCAGGCATCGCGCATGGCCATCGTCGCTGCGCTGCGCTGTGTGGACGATGTGTTCCTGGAGGAATCCCTGGAAAGAAAGCGCGAATATATCCTCGCCTATGAGGCCGACATCCTGGTGATGGGTGACGACTGGGCGGGGCGTTTCGACTTCTGCAGCGACATCTGCCGCGTAGTCTACCTGCCGCGCACGCCCTCCATCTCCACCACCCAGTTGATCGAAGTCATCAGGGGGGTGGAGGAGTGAAGGCGGTCATGCAACGCTTGCTGGCGGTGAAGTATTATTTCCGCTCCCTGGTGGTGCGCTCGCGCCCGGATATCTGGCTCTTCTATATCAATCGCCACCAGACTTTCGAGGGCAATATCCGCGCGCTGTGGAATTACTGCAATGCCCGCGGCGAGGTGCAGACCTACCTGATCGACTACCGCGGCGAGGGGCGCCCGGCGGATGTCAGCGAGGCCCAGTATGTGCCCGGCGGCTCCCACCGCGAAATCTACCTGCGCCTGCGCTGTCGTTACTGCTTTATCAGCCACAGCCAGCGACTGGCACTGGGCAAATTTTCCCTGGTGCGATCCAGCCGGCTGGTGAACCTGTGGCATGGTATTCCCATCAAGGCGATCGGCAATCTGGACGAGCGCTTCACCAATCACCAGTTCCACCGCGAGTTCCGCAAGAGCCAGCGTATCAACTTGTTTTCGGTAGCCTCGGTATTGGAGCGCTCGATTATCGCCGGGGCTTTTGTCAGTGAAGCAAAAAAAATCAAGGTGTTCGGACTGCCGCGCAACGATTTTCTAGGCATGCCCTACACCGAATTGCCCGGTGCCAGCCAGCAGCTGGTAATGCGCGCGCGCAGCGCCAAGGCCGGGCGCCGCTTCCTGCTCTACGCGCCGACTTTCCGCGACTACGATCGCGGCAGCGTGGGGCTGGGCAAGGACGATCTGCACTGGCTGGAACCACTGCTGCAACGCCACAACGCGTTGCTGGGTATCCGCCCGCACCCGCGGGACCTGGACCTCTACCGGGAGCTGATCGACAGCTCGGAGCATATCGTCGACTGTTCCCAGGCGGTGTACGACGACGTGTCCTGCCTGATGCGCGAAGTGAACCTGCTGATTTCCGACTTCTCGTCGATCTGGGTGGATTACCTGTTGCTGGATAGGCCCATAGTCTTCTACGCCTGGGACCTGCAGCGCTATATGGAAAGCCGCGGTTTTGCCGTGCCCTTCGACCGGGTACTGCCGTCGGACTTCTCCGAGACCGCGGAACAGCTGCAGGGGGCGCTGGAAGAGGCGCTGGGGAAGGATGCGCCGGTGCCGGCGCGGCAGCAGTGGGTCAAGGGGCTGTTTCACCAGTATCCGGACTTCGGCAGCTGCGCGCGCCTGTACCGCTATCTGCAGGACTGGACCGCGGCGGAAACCTGAGCATGAAACGTAACTACTCACCCCTGTAGGAGCGGGCCATGCCCGCGAACAGGGCCCGATCGCGGGCATGTCGGATGGCCGCCCCGCCGCTCCTACAAGTCGGTTCCCTTACGAGAGTGCGCGCAGCACACAGCTGCAGTTGTGGTCCAGGTGCGCCGGGTTGATGGTGCCCACAATGGCGCTGGTCACGGCGGGGTGGGCGAAGACAAAGTCCATACCCGCCTGTACCGGATCGCCACCTTCCTCTCCGGCGATATGGCCGCTGGCCAGGGCTTTCTTGACCAGCACGCCCTTGTTGTTTTTATGGCAGTAGTCCAGCACCGCCTCCTCCCCCCGCTCGCGCAGGTTGTAGGTCACCATCATCACATCGCTGTACTGCGCCGCCAGCAGGCCGCCGGCGACGGTTTTGCCGGACATGCCGATGGCGCGGACCAGTCCCTCGCGCTTGAGTTGTTGCAGGGTGTCCAGCACTTCTTCCTCGCGCACTATGCGCTCGTCGTCGCCGCTGGAGTGCACCAGCACCATGTCCAACACCTCGGTGTGCAGCCGGCGCAGGCTGCGCTCCACGCTCATGCGGGTGTGTCGCGCGGAAAAATCGAAACTCGACTGCCCGCCGGCAAATTCCTCGCCCACCTTGGAGCAGATCAGCCACTGGTCGCGCTGGCCGCGCAGCAGCTTGCCCAGCCGATCCTCACTGTTGCCATAGGCGGGCGCCGTGTCTATCAGGTTGATGCCCCAGGCCCGCGCGCGCGAGATCAGGTCGGCCGCCTGCCGGTCGTCGGGAATGGTAAAGCTGCCGGGGTACTTCACGCCTTGGTCGCGGCCGAGCTTGACGGTGCCCAGCCCCAGGGCGCTCACCTGCATGCCGGTGTCGCCCAGGGGGTTCAGGGGTAGCGGGGATGGAGTGATTTCAGGCAAAGGCTTTCTCCCAGGGCGTCGCTGCCACCCGCGGGGCGGGCAGCGCTTGCAGCGAGCCGGTGTCGCCGCCCGCGGGCTGGATATCGTCCTCGCGCAGCAGCGTCAGCACCTCGTCCGCCAGGTTGGGGGCCAGGGTCAGTTTGGTGGGCCAGGCGGCGATCACATTGGCGCAGTTGTCGGTGCGCAGCGCAGCGGCCTTGTCCGGGCGGGCGAAATTGCGCTGGCGGGGTTCGGCGCGGTCCACCGGCAGGGTGGCCCACTGGCAGTCGCCCAGGTCGACCCAGGGCATCAGTTCGCGCAATTCCCGCTGGGCTTCGGCGATCAGTTTTTCCGGCGAAAGGGTTGCGCCCCGCTCGGCCAATGAGCCGCCCAGATACCAGACCCAGCTGCCGTCGCCCAGCGGGTGGCTGGAGATGGTGAGCCGCGGGGTTTTTTCCGCACCCAGGCAGTGGCCGTAAAAGCGGTGGGGCAGGTGGTGACGGACCATCACCTGCTGCAGCGGGCGGCGCTGGGTCTGCGGTGCATGGCAGCCGAGCTGTTCGAGGATCTTTTCGTTGCCGAGGCCCGCGGTGAGAATAAATCTCTGCGCGTGCACTTCCAGGGTTTCTCCGCCGGCGTCGGCGAACAGAACGGCGTTGCCCCCGGCATCGCGCTGCCAGCGGGCGGTGGGCCGGATCTTTTTCAGCTGGCCGCGCAGCGGTGCGCTCAGTGCCTCGAGCGCGCTGGGTACATCCAGCACCAGGTCCACCAGCTGGTAGACGCTGCCGCGAAAATCCGCGTGGCGGAAAATTTCCGGGCGCTCATCCCCGGACACCGGGCGCACGCGGCCGCGGGTCAGTTTGCTGGCGAAAAAAGTGCCGACTTTTGACGCGCTGCCGCCGCTGGAGAACAGGTAGAAGTGATCGGAGAGAATTTTTGCCGCGGACAGGTCCACCTGCCCTTCGCCCTCGAGGCAGTCGCGCCACACCTGCGGCATCTCCTTGATCGCCTCCGAAGCTCCGGTGAGAGTGCCGCCGAGGGTGTATTTGACCCCGCCGTGAATCATGCCCTGGGAGGCCACCGTCTGCCCGCTGCCCAGCGCCTCCTGCTCGAACAGGGCGCAGGATAGGCCGGAGGAGCGCAGCCGCTGCATCAGCCACAGTCCCGCGATACCGCCGCCGATCACCGCGATATCGAGAAAAACCGTTTTTGTGGAAGGAGTAGCGGAAGACATAGAACCTCGGGATTATTCTGCGGCGCCATTATACGCACTTGGTAGAATAGCGCCGGTCGAGTTTCTGTTTTTGGCGAAGGATTTGATGCGCACACTCTATACTTGGTTATTTCGAGCCGCAGTTCCCCTTATTCTCCTGCGTCTCTGGTGGCGCGGCCGCGCACAGCCGGAGTATCGGAGCCGCTGGCGCGAGCGCTTCGGCCGGGTGCCGGAGCGCGCGAGCCGCGCGCCCCTGGTGTGGGTGCACGCGGTCTCCGTGGGCGAGACGCTGGCCGCGGTGCCGATGATCGAAAGATTGGCGGCGCGCCACCCGCACTGGCAGTGGCTGGTTACCACCAGCACTCCCACCGGCTCCGAGCGCGCGCGCGCGGTGTTAAAGCCGTTGATCGGCGGTCGCCTGCTGCATTACTACGCCCCCTACGACCTGCCGGAGTGTATAGCGCCGTTTGTCGATGCCCTGCGCCCGGACATGCTGGTGATCATTGAGACCGAACTCTGGCCCAACCTGCTCGCCCACTGCGCGCAGTGCGGTATTCCCACGCTGCTGGCCAACGCCCGCCTGAGCGAGAAATCCGCTGCCGGCTACGCCCGCTTCGGCCGCCTGGCGCGGCCCATGCTGCGAAAACTGGACCGCGTGGTGGCCCAGTACCCCGCCGATGCGCAGCGCTTCGTCGAACTGGGTCTGCCGGAGGAGCGGGTGGTGGCCAGCGGCAATATCAAGTTCGACCTGGAGATAAGCCTGGGGCTGGAGAGCGAGTCCCAGGTGCTGGCACACCAGTGGCGCGGCCGCAGAGGCCGGCCGGTATGGCTGGCGGCCAGCACCCACGCCGGCGAGGAGGAGATAGTGCTCGACGCCTTCGAGCGGCTGCTGGAGGAGTTCCCGGATTTGCTGTTGGTACTGGTGCCGCGGCACCCCCAGCGCTTCAACAGCGTGGCGCGCCTGTGCCGGAGCCGCAACCTGGCCCTGTTGCGGCGCAGCGACGGCGGGCTGCCCGGCCCGGCCCACCGGGTGCTGTTGGGGGATACCATGGGCGAGTTGCTGCGCTTTTACGGCGCCTGTGATCTTGCGTTTGTGGGCGGCAGCCTGGTGCCGGTGGGCGGGCACAATATGATCGAGCCCGCGGCCTGGGGCGTGCCGGTAGTATGCGGCCCGCACCTGCACAACTTCTCCACAGTCGCCCAGCTGTTGATCGACGCCGGCGGCATGCGCGTGGTGGAGGATGCGGAGCAACTCGCCGGCCAGTTGATGGACTGGCTGCGGGATGACAGCGGGCGCCGCAACGCCGGTGAGCGCGGGCGGGAAGTGGCGGCGGAGAACAGTGGTGCGCTGGAGCGCCTGGTGGGGGAAATGGAAAATTTAATGAAGCGATAGGGCGAACGCAGAGTTCGCCCGATGGTACCCGGAGCCGCTTATTTGGTCGGCGGCGCCACCGTCCCCGTCCCGGCTTCCGCCACGCGATAAACCGGGGTGGCGGGGTTCAGCTCCCTCTCCAGGCTTTGCAGGTCGTCCGGCGCCAGCAGTCCCGCCGCCCGCTTCAGGTCCAGGGTGTTCTGGATATAGTCGTAGAGGGCGTTGGCGTAGTCGGTGCGCGACTGGGCGAGGGTGCGCTGGGCCAGCAGCACGTCCACAATATTGCGGGTACCCACCTCGTAGCCCGCCTGGGTGGCGTCCAGTGCGCTCTTGGCGGAGATCACCGCCTGCTGGCGCGCCTCCACCCGGGATACGTCGGTAACCACGGCGCGGTGCAGGGTGCGGGTGTTTTGCACGGTGTTGCGCTCAGTCAGGTGGCTGAGGTCCTCCGCCTGGAAGGCCTGGTTGCGCGCCTCGCGGCGGCTGGCGCTGAGGCGGCCGCCGGTGTAGATGGGCACTTCCAGAGTGATGGCGGCGACTTTCGTTTCTATGTCATCGTTGACCGGAAAAGAATTTTCAATGTCCCCGGCGCCGGGAAAACTGGAAACCCCGGAGGTGTCGCCGTCGTTTATCGACCTGTCGTAGGAGAGAGAGCCGGTCAATGTGGGCAGGTGTGCGCCGGCGGCGGCGCGGGCGCCGTAGCGGGCGGCGCCCGCGGCCAGGCGCGCAGCCTTGAGGTCGAAATTGTTGGCCAGGGCGAAGTCCACCCAGGCGCTGCGCTCTATCGGTTCCGGCGCGACCACCGCGAAATCCCCGCCCAGGGGGGCCACCGAATCGTGATGGCGGCCGGTGAGCACCGACAGGGCGTCGAAATTGCTGAGCAGATTATCCTGGGCGGTGAGGCGCCGGGCCACCGCGTTCTCGTAGGCGGCTCGGGAATCGTAGACGTCGGTGATGGCGGTGAGGCCCACCTCGAAGCGCTGCTGGGTCTGCTCCAACTGCTTGGCGAGGGCCTCCTCCTCGGCGATCGCCGCTTCCAGCACATCGTAGGCGCGCAGTACGTCAAAGTAGGCAACGGAGACCCGCAGCATCATCTCCTGCTGGTTGGCGCTGAACTCGGCGGCGGCCTGTTCGCTGGCCACTTTGCCCTGCTTGTAGCCGAACCAGGCTTCGGCGTCGAACAGCGCCTGGGTCAGGGCGACGCGATAGTTGCGGGTATCGAAATCTCTTTCACCAGTCGAATCGCCGACCACCAGTTGGTCCCCCGCGATATCCGTGGCGATCGAATCGGAATTTGTGCGAGTTCTGCGCACTTCGGCGCTACCGCGTATCTGCGGCAACAGCGCCGAGCGGCCAAGGTTTTTTGCCTCCAGCCCGGCGTGATAAGCGGCGCGGTCGGCGGCCAGTTGCGGATCGTTGTCCAGGGCCTGCAGGTAGACCTCCCACAGGGTATCGGCTTGAGCCTGCATTGCACCGAAGCCCAGCAGGGCGGCGGCGAGTGGAGCCTTCAGCGCGGTGGTGATATGAGCCTTCAGCGCGGCCGCGAAATGCGTTTTCAGCGCGGCGGCGATATGAGTTTTCAGCGGGCGCGGGGAACGGCCCGGAGTGACATCACTTCTTTTCATCTGTTTAAACTTCCTGTGGTGGGTGCGGTCTCAAAGCGCTGCCAGTCTCCCCCCTGGCGAAAGCAGTCGCGAAAGTGTACCCGCGGCCCGGGGGGGCGTCGAGGCGACGATGGTGGCATTTTGGTATATCTTCGTTAAACCGACGCGAATGTGCGGCTACCGGTGATTAAGCGGTAAAAGCCGGTGTTACCCGATATCCGGGCGAAACTCATCGATGCAATAGACGCAGCCGGATTTGTTTTGGATGCGGCAAACATCTTGCAGAAAAGGGCAAGAATTGCGATGGAGCAGGCAGTGCAGAAAAAGCCCGGGCCCTGGCGGCGCGCCTGCCACCAGTGCGATCTGTTGCTGGAGCGCGCGGCGGCGCCCCTGGGGCAGAAACTGGTGTGCCCGCGTTGCAATGCCACTCTGCATCGCAACGGCGCGCACAGCATTCGCTATACCGCGGCACTGAGCCTTACTGGCCTGCTGTTGTTCATCCCCTCGGCCACCCTGCCGCTGCTGCACTTTTCCATTTTTACCTTCGGCGCTGAAAACACGCTGTTCAACGGTGTGCAGGCGCTGTTTGGCGCCGGCTATATCTGGCTTTCCTCCCTGGTACTCTTCTGCAGTGTGCTGGCGCCGCTGGGCAAATTCACCCTGCTGGCCTTTATCAGCTGGGGCTGCGGCTGGGAGGCCCTGGATCGCCCGGTGGCCAACGCGGTTCGCTGGTATCACCACCTGCGGGACTGGGCCATGCTGGATGTGTATATGCTGGGCATCCTGGTGGCGCTGGTCAAAATGAGCGACCTCGGGAAGATGGTGGTGGAGCCGGGACTCTACAGCTTTGCCGCCATGATGCTGGTTTCCAACCTGACCACCCTGAGTTTCGACCCTCACGCGGTCTGGGCGCGCCTGGCCCGGCGCCGGGAGCGGCCGCCGGCCGGGGAAGCCGCGGGAGGCGGGCCGTGACCGGGCCGCCAAAAGCACGGGAATTCGGGCTCACCAGTTGCCTATGCTGCCACCAACTGGTGCGTATGCCCGAGGGTGAGGAGTCCTGCCGCTGTCCCCGTTGCGGCGCGCGGGTGCACACGCGAATGGTGGGCAGCCTGACTCTCACCTGGGCCTTTGTGATCACCGGCGCCTTCTTGCTGGTGCCGGCCAATATCCTGCCGGTGATGACCGTCATCTACCTGGGGGCCGGCGAGCCCAGCACCATTATCAGCGGAGTGATGCAGTTGTATGACTCCGGCCTCTGGGGGATCGCTTTGATCGTGTTCGTGGCCAGTATCGCGGTGCCGGCGATGAAACTGGTGGGGTTGGCGCTGCTGTTGGTGCAGATACAGTTCCGCCTGTCGCTGATCCCTCTGCAGGCGATGCAGCTGTACCGGGTGGTGTCGGCGATTGGCCGCTGGTCACTGCTGGACCTGTTCATGATCTCCATCCTGGTGGCGCTGGTGGACATGGGGGCCATCGCCGAAGTGGCCGCCGGCCCCGGCAGTACCGCCTTTGCCACCGTGGTGGTGGTGACCATGCTGGCGGCCCGCTTCTTCGATCCGCGCCTGATCTGGGACGCCTGCGACGCGCGCCGGGAGCGGAAGGGCGCAGAGGAGGGAGCGGTGCGGAATGGCTGACGAGTTTGCCCGCGAGGGAGTGCTCCGGCGCAGCCGCGGCCTGCCCCTGGTGTGGCTGCTGCCGCTGACCGCGGCGCTGATCGCGGTGTGGCTGGTATACCGGGATTTCACCCAAGGCGACATTCGCGTCACCATCCTCTTTCCCTCCGGCGAGGGCCTGGTAAAGGGTAAGACCCCGGTGAAGTACTCGGGGGTGGATATCGGCGTGGTGCGGGATTTCCGTCTGGTGCCCAATGCCAGGGAACTGGAGGGCGCCGACGGGGTGCTCGCCGAGGTGGATTTCAATCGCAGTGCCGAGTACCTGTTGGTAGACGGCAGCAGATTCTGGCTGGTCAAGCCGGAATTCTCGATTACCGGGGTGAGCGGCCTGGAAGCACTGGTGTCCGGCAACTACATCGCCGTGGAGCCGGGCAGCGGCGCGCGCCAACGGGAATTCGTGGCCCTGGCGGAGCCCCCCGCCCACGTGCGCGGCGAGGGCCTGCGCGTGGTGGTCAAGGCGCCGCGACTGGGATCCCTGAATCGGGGGTCGCCGGTCTATTACCGGCAGTTGCAGGTGGGTCAGGTGGAAAATTACCGTCTGAGCGAGGATGACGCCCGGGTGGAGATCGACCTCTTTATCCGCCGCCAATATGCTCACCTGGTACACCGCGGCAGCCGCTTCTGGAACAGTTCCGGGCTGTCCATCGAGGGTGATATCAGCGGGGTGACGGTGAACATGGAGTCCCTGGCCGCGCTGGTGGCCGGCGGTGTGAGCTTCTTCACGCCGGAAAACCAGCGCCAGTCGCCGCTGGCGGTGGACGGCAGCGAGTTCGAACTCTACAAAAGCTTCGCCGACGCCGACGCCGGCATCCCGGTGACGCTCAATTTCGACCGCGGGGTAAATGTCACCGCCGGCAGCACCCAGGTGTTCTACCAGGGCATCCAGGTGGGCCAGGTCAGCGATGCCAAGGCCAGCCGCAATATGGATGGCATGGAGGTGACGGTGCTGATGGACCCGATCACCGACGAACTGCTGAGCGAAAACACCCGCTTCTGGATTGCCCCTCCCACCCTGGATATCACCAGCGGCCTCGGCGATCTGCTCAAGGGCAACCGCATCGAGGTGGATCTGCGCCGCGGCCAGCGCTCCCGGCGCACCTTCGACGCCCTCGCCTCGGCGCCGCCGCGGGACCCGAGAGCCCCCGGCCTGCACCTGCGCCTGACCGCGCGCACCACCGGTTCCCTGCAGCGCGGCGCCTCCGTCTACTACCGGCGCATCCCAGTGGGCACGGTTCAGGGTATGAAGCTGAGCGGAGACGGCGAGCGCGTGGAGGTGTTCGTGGTAATCGAGCCGCGCTATGCCTATCTGGTGAACAAGCGCACCCGCTTCTGGAATATCAGCGGCCTGCGCGCCAGCGCCAGCTTCGGCGGCGTCGAGGTGGAGGCCGACTCTCTGATGTCTCTGGTGCGCGGCGGCGTCGCCTTCGGGAGCCCCCCGGGGGCGCGGGAGAGCGCCGGCCCGGCTCACAGCGGCGACACCTTCCATCTCTACAGCAGCCGCGAGGCTGCGCTGGAGGAGGGCGTGACCATTCAGATCGCCCTGTCCGACGCCTCCGGCCTGAAAGAGGGCTCGCCGATTCGCTACAAGGGCGTCCAGGTTGGGGAAATCACCCGCCTGCGCCTGGGCCGCGAGCTGGAATCGGTGCGCGCCACCGCCAAACTCTATCACCGCGCCGAGCACTTCGCCCGGACCGGCACCTGCTTCTGGGTGGTGTCGCCGCAGATAGATATCGACAAAGTGGAGAACCTGGATACCCTGATCAGCGGCCGTTACTTGGCACTGGAACCCGGCGGCGGTGAAGTGCAGGTGGAGTTCACCGCCCTCGCCGAGCCGCCTACCCCCGGCCTGGCGGACACCATGATGCGCCCCGGGCTCACGGTAATCCTGAACGCGCCGCGGCGCGGTTCGCTGGCCCCCGGCAGCCCGGTCTACTACCGTCAGGTGCAAGTGGGGGAAGTGACCGGTTTCGCCCTGGGGGAACTGGCGGACCGGGTTTATATCTATGTCTATATCGAGCCGCGTTATCGCACCCTGGTGCGCGAACACACGGTGTTCTGGAACGCCAGCGGCGTGGATGTCAATTTCGGCCTGACGAGCGGCCTCAACGTCCACACCGAGTCGGCCCGGGCACTCCTCGCCGGCGGCGTCGCCTTCGCCACCCCGGAGGGGGCAAAGATGGGGCGGGAGGTGGAATCCGGCAGCCACTACCCCCTCTATCCGGAGGCGAAACCGGAGTGGCTGCGCTGGAGTCCTAAAATAGAATTGTACGGTTCGACCGAGCCGGCCAAGTGAACAGGGAACAGGGATTTGCTATGCGTATAAAATTAATTGGCCTGCTTGCCGTATTGCTATTGGCCGGCTGTGAAACCATGGAGGTGCAACGGGTGGAGCCGCGGGTGGCACCGGTGGCCTTCTCCACCTATACCTGGGGCCCGTCGGCACTCGGTGATGTGCCCGATGTCTCGGCACAACTGGTGGAACTGGACCAGGAAATGCGAGACGTAGTGGCCGCGGAGATGGGCGCCCGGGGTTACCGCCTGGTGGAAAACGGCGCTGGCGCGGATATGGTGGTCGACTACCAGGTGGCGGTGATCGAGGAGCAGTTTGCCGGCGACCCCACCGATCCCAGTTGGGATGCGCAGTTCGACAGCAATGCGACCCCGGGGGTGGTGGAACTGCCCACGCGTACCGGTGCGCCGCGGGTCACCCTGACCCTGGGCATCGGCCGCCCCGGGGAGCCGTCCATCTGGGGCGGCAGTGCCTCCAAGCTGATGACGCGCTCGGAGGACCCCGCCGAACGCCGGCGTATACTCAGTGCTGCGGTGCGCGATCTTCTGAAGGATCTCCCCCCGGCGGCGCCGTAGGGTGCGCCGTGCGCACCAAAAAGTCTGCGCGAGCCCTGGGGCGGTGCGCATGGCGCACCCTACGAATACAAAAGTGGCCTAACTCAACCGTATTGGGCCTGGCACCCAATACACCGGGCAGGGAAGCCAGATCTTCTGAAAACAGCAGTAGGAGATTGGCATGACTGTCATTTTGCGCACCCTCTTCCCCCTGTTGGCGCTCGCGCTGGCCGGCTGCGCCGCCACCAGCCCGGTGGCGGTGGACTACGACCCCCAGGCCGACTTCTCCCGGCTCGACAGCTACTACCTGCTGGACCCGCTGGCCAGCGGCCCGGTATCGCCACTGGAATTGAAGCGCGTCCGGCAGGCGGCGGACGGCCTGTTGCGCATGCGCTACCAGCCGGCGGAAAGTGCCGAAAGCGCCGATTTCGTGGTCAGGGTTCAGCTCTACTCGGTGGACAAGGTCGCCGTCTATGAAGACAGCCTCGCCCTCTACGGCGGCTACCGCTACTGGGGCTGGGGCTGGCGCGCGCCGCTGGACGTGCGCCACTACCGCGAAAACACCCTGGTGGTGGATATACTCTCCCCCGAGCGCTCACCTCTCTGGCGCGGCAGTACGGTATCTTCTGCCGGCCGCTACCGGGATCCGGCGCAGAACCAGCAGCGGTTGCGCGAGGAACTGGCGCTGATCCTCAACCGATTCCCGCCTTATCCTTAATCTCCCCTCTCCCGCTTGCGGGAGAGGGGCCGGGGGAGAGGGTATAGAAAGGGCTCCGCCATTGATGGATAACAAATAAGGCGAAAAACCAAACAATGACCGATAACGATAAAACCCCCGAAACCGACCTCTCCCCGCAATTCACCCGCGACGCGGTGGAAATCGTCTCCCGGGAGGCGGTGTTCGAAGGGTTCTTCACCATGCAGAAACTGCGCTTGCGCCACCGGCTGTTCCGCGGCGGCTGGAGCGGAGAGATAGAGCGCGAACTGTTTGTACGCGGCGCTGCCGTGGGGGTGCTGCTCTACGACCCGGTCCACGAATTGGTTGCGCTCACCGAGCAGTTCCGCATCGGCGCCCTGGATCGTCCCGAAGGACCCTGGTGTCTGGAAGTGGTGGCGGGTATGGTGGAGGAGAACGAATCCCTGGAAGCAGTGGCGCGGCGTGAACTGCAGGAGGAGGCCGGGCTGGAAGTGGAGCAGTTGCACTACATTCGCAGCTATATGCCCAGCCCCGGCGGCAGCTCCGAGCGCCTGCACCTCTTCTGCGCCCTGGCGGACCTCCGCGGCGCCGAGGGGCATTTCGGCCTGGACAACGAACACGAGGACATCCGCCTGCGGGTGTTGCCGGTGCAGGCGGTGTTCGATGTGCTGGAGTCCCACACCGAGGCGGGTGGCCCGATCGACAATGCGGCCACGGTGATCAGCCTGCAGTGGTTGCAGTTGAACCGGGCTCGCCTGGGTTAGTGGATGAAATATTTTTTCAATAGGCCGATATGAATCGGAATAAAAAACTCATTATGAATCACGGTTCATCAAAGAATCCGTTCAATTGCCCGGCAAGGGCGCAAACTGAGAGCTGAATCACGGCGACAATAGAATTGGAGTGTCGATAATGGCCCTATCGGTGAAAACGGGAGCGGTGGCGAACAAGCGCGCGCGTCGCTTCCGGGAGGCGGGCGGCAAGACAGAATATCGGGTGGATTTACCCGCCTATCATGCCGATTGTGACGCCAATTATCTGCGCCTGCGCAAACTGTTGCCCGAATTGGCGAACAGGGAGCTCTGGCGCTACCAGATGCCCCACGGGGCTCTGGAACTGTCGGTCCAGTCCCGCTCCCGTTACACCACCGAGGTGTGCCTGAACGCGAGCGCTGAGACCGGCGAGCGGAACTGGCTGGCACCGCCGCAGATCACCGTGCGCCTCTACCACGACGCGCGCATGGCGGAAGTGGTGGCGGTGGACGGGCGCGGGCCGGTGGGTGACAACGGAGTCGGCTTCACCTACCCCAATCCGCGGATGCACTGTGCGGACGAACGGCAGCAGGCCAACCGCTTCCTCGGCGAATGGCTGGCCCACTGCCTGGCGAACGGCCGCGCGGAAATTGAATTGATACTGGATGGCCGGCGGCTCTGACCCGCTGACCCCTCCACAGGGACGTGTGGACAAGGTGAGCGTGTGATAAAAGAGTCAGTCGGGCCCGTACATCGTCTGGTGCAGTTTACTGACCCCCATATCGGCGGTCGGCCGGATTACCAGTTGCTTGGCCTGGACACCGGGCACACTTTCGACGAAGTTCTGCGCGCGATCGAGTGGGAGCAGTCCGATGCCGACATGCTGCTCGCCACCGGAGATATCAGTGCCAATGGTTCCGAAGGCTCCTATCGCCGTTTCCTGCAAAAAATGCAGCGGGTGGAAATTCCCTGGTACTGGTTGCCCGGCAATCACGACAACCCCGCGCGTATGAACCGGGTGGCACCGGGGCGACACCCGGAAGTGGTGCCACTGGGAAACTGGCGCCTGTTGCTGTTGGACAGCAGTCTGGAAGGGCAGATCTGCGGCGGCCTCGACGATTCCCAACTGGAGCGCCTGGAAGAGTTGCTGGCCCTGCACACCGCGCACCCGCTGATGATCCTGATGCACCACCAGCCGGTACAGGTGGGCAGCGCCTGGATCGACGGCCATATGCTGCGCAGCGGGCGCGACCGTTTCCTGCAACTGATCGGCGATAGCCCCAGTATCAAAGCGGTGGTGTGGGGGCATGTGCACCAGCAGTTCGACAGCCGCCTGGGGCATATCGGCCTGCATGCCACTCCCTCCACCTCCGTTCAGTTCACCCCCGGCAGTGGTCCCTTTTCCGTGGACGAGAAGATGCCCGGCTACCGCTGGTTTGAACTGCGCGATGACGGCAGCTACTGCACCGGAGTGGAGCGGGTCACCGTCTCTGAATACAGTGTCGATCTCGCCTCTGCTGGTTATTAACTTTATTAACCTGCCCTTCCCGCCGCTCCGCCCGTACAATGAAATTTTTGTCCCCCGGAAGTTGTGAGGTTGAAGATGCGCGTGGTTTTTCTGCTGTTGTTCCTGTTTTCCGTATCATTGTTTTCCGCCTGCACGCAGCAGGCCGCCGCTCCCACGGAAGCGGAGACCGCGGACGGCCTGCAGCCCCGCGCCAGCGGCCTCGACAGCGTGGCCGCCGCCTTCGCCTTCGACCTCAGCGGCTCCGGTGTCTACGTGGCGCCGGTGGAAATCGACTACATCAAGCGCTTCCCCGGCCCCGGCCAACCCCTGCGCGCTCGGGACTATGAACTGGACGCAAAAGACCGGGCCAGGCTGCAGGAGCTGATGGGGGAAACCTTCAGCGAAAAGTTCCTCGCCCCGCGCAACAGCCAACTGGTGGCCGACCCGCAAGGGGCGGATTACACGCTTCGGCTGCGCCTGGAGCACTTCTCCCTGGCCGCACCGCTGGAGCCCTCCGCCTGGCTGTGGCGGGTGTACAGCGAGCAGAGCGCCTACGGTATCCTGGTGGGCGAACTCTACAACGACGAGGGCAAGCTGGTGATGCGTTTCCGCGACCGCCGGGATATCGGTGAGAAATTCGGTGGCCCGGGCCCGGGCCGCCTGGGGCGCTTTACCAGTGTCACCTTCTGGAACGACATGAAAGTGGACATGCGCCGCGCCTTCAGCAGCCTGGACAAAACCTTGGGCTAAACCCCGGGACCGCGGAGCTCCAGCTCCGCCCTGGGAACGCCGAGCTCCAGCTCGGCTCGCGGGCCGCAGGTCCGCCAATAACGAGTTTGCTTCCCGCGAAGGGCGCGCCGTGCACCATCACCTTGAGCGGTGCGTACTCACCACCACACCCGCGCTATAATCCCCGCCCATGCCAAACCCCAAAAACCGCCCCCTGCTCATCTACCTGCACGGCTTCCTCTCCTCGCCGCAGTCGTTCAAATGCCAGCTGCTGCGCAAATGGCTGGCGCAGGAGCATCCGCGCATCGTCTTCTGCGCGCCGCAGATCTCCCCCTACCCGGCGGTCGCCGCCCACTCCCTGAGCGCCCTGGTGGAAAATTTCGTCAACAGCGCGGAGTGCGGCCCCGTCGGCCTGGCCGGGAGCTCCATGGGCGGCTTCTGGGCCAGCTACATGGCAGAGCACTACCGGCTGCCGGCGGTAGTGATCAACCCGGCGGTGCACCCCTCGCACTTTATGCCCAACTACCTGGGGCAGACGCTGACGCCCTACAGCGGCGAGGCACAGGAGTATCGCCTTACCCCGGCCGACGTTGATACCATGCGCCAACTGGAAGCATCGCTGCCGCATCCCCTCGCCGCTCGCTACTGGCTGCTGGCCCAGCGCGGCGACGAAACCCTCGACTGCCGCGAGGCGGAAGACTTCTACCGCGGCCAGCGCCAGACCATCGAGGACGGCGGCGACCACAGCTTTCAGGGCTTCGCGCGTTACTGCGCGCCGATAATCGAGTTTTTATTTAACCCGTAGGAGCGCTCCCCCTGGGAACGCCGAGCTCCAGCTCGGCAAGCGGGCCGCAGGCCCGCCCCTACAGGGCACACAACAGAATTTGTCAAAGAGCAGTCAATAAGAATATGGCCAATTACTCCGCCGAAGATATCGAAGTTCTCACAGGGCTGGACCCGGTACGCAAGCGCCCGGGCATGTACACCGATACCACCCGGCCCAACCACCTGGCCCAGGAAGTCATCGACAACAGCGTGGACGAAGCCCTCGCCGGCCACGCGAAAAAAATCGAAGTGGTGCTGCACAAGGACCACACTCTCTCGGTAAGCGACGACGGCCGCGGCATGCCGGTGGACATCCATCCGGAACAGGGCCGCCCCGGGGTGGAAGTCATCCTCTCCACCCTGCACGCCGGCGGCAAGTTCTCCAACAAAAACTACCAGTTCTCCGGCGGCTTGCACGGCGTGGGGGTGTCGGTGGTCAACGCCCTGTCCAAAGTGCTGGAAATCACCATCCAGCGCGACGGCCAGGTGTACCGCATGGGTTTCCAGAACGGCGACAAGGCCTCGGACCTGGAAGTGATCGGCAACTGCCCCAAGCGCACCACCGGTACCAGCCTGCGCTTTATGCCGGACCCGAAATATTTCGACTCCGCCAAATTCTCCGTGCCCCGCCTGCGCCACCTGCTGCGCGCCAAGGCGGTACTCTGCCCCGGCCTCACCGTGGTATTCATCAACGAGCAGGACAGCGAATCCGAAGAGTGGTACTACGAAGACGGCCTCAAGGACTACCTGGCGGATGCCAATCGCGGCTGGGAAGTGCTCCCGGCGGAACCCTTCGTGGGCAGCTTCGCCGCCACCAGCGAGGCCGCGGACTGGGCGGTCCAGTGGCTTCCGGAGGGCGGCGAAGTCACCGCCGAATCCTACGTCAACCTGATTCCCACCAGCCAGGGCGGTACTCACGTAAACGGTCTGCGCTCCGGCCTGCTGGAGGCCATGCGCGAATATTGCGAAATCCGCAACCTGATGCCGCGGGGCGTAAAACTGGGGCCGGAGGATATCTGGTCCCAGTGCTCCTACGTACTCTCCGCCAAACTGGCGGACCCGCAATTCTCCGGCCAGACCAAGGAGCGCCTCTCCTCCCGCGAGGCCACCGCCTTCGTCTCCGGCGTGGCCAAGGACGCTTTCAGCCTGTGGCTCAACCAACATACCGAAGACGGCGACCGCCTCGCCGAACTGTGTATCGGCAACGCGCAAAAACGCCTGCGCTCGGCGAAAAAAGTCGCGCGCAAAAAAGTCACCCAGGGCCCCGCGCTGCCCGGCAAACTGGCGGACTGCTCCAGCGGCGACACCGCGCGCAGCGAACTCTTCCTGGTGGAGGGCGACTCCGCCGGTGGCTCCGCCAAACAGGCCCGCGACCGCGAATTCCAGGCCATCATGCCCCTGCGCGGAAAGATCCTGAACACCTGGGAAGTGGACTCCACGGAAATCCTCGCCAGCCAGGAAGTGCACGACATCGCCGTGGCCTTGGGCGTGGACCCCGGCAGCGACAACCTCGAAGGCCTGCGCTACAACAAAATCTGCATCCTCGCCGACGCCGACTCCGACGGTCTGCACATCGCCACCCTCCTGTGCGCGCTCTTCCTGCGCCATTTCCGCCCCTTGGTCACCAACGGCCATGTCCACGTCGCCATGCCGCCGCTGTTCCGCGTGGATATCGGCAAGGATGTCTACTACGCGCTGGACGACGCGGAGAAACAAGGCATCCTCGATCGCATCGCTGCGGAAAACAAAAAGGGTAAGATCCAGGTCACCCGCTTTAAAGGCCTGGGCGAAATGAGCCCCCTGCAACTGCGCGAAACCACCATGGACCCGGACACCCGCCGCCTGGTACAGCTGTATATCGACGTCGGAGATGACAGCAACCAGTTGTTGGATATGCTGCTGGCCAAGAAGCGGGCGGGGGATCGGAAGCAGTGGTTGGAGAGTAAGGGGAATCTTGCGGAAGTGAGTTGAGTGAGGAATTGTTGTTTGTTGATAATTGCCGTTCCGTAGGGCCCAAATCCTGAGTCTCAGGCATGCAGCGCCGGGGCTTCCGCCGCGCTGGATGGGGTGACCTGTTCCGGCTTGAGCATGAGTTTGGCACTTCGGGATTTTTCGATGCCGTCACGCACAGTGATGCCGCCGCGCCACCTGGGTGGGTTTCCTGTTGAGTAGCGGAACTGCATTGCGGCAATACGAGCAGCAAAAGCTTCTCCAACTCTGCGATAGCCGGGTCTCAGATGGGCGTTCTCGATCTGTCCATCGCAGTAGGTATGACAGGCCATTGGAAACAGTATGGCTGACGCGATCAGGTCGGCAAGCTGCAAGCCTACATGGTTATCACTTGCCCCGAAAAGCGGCGGTTCCACAACTTTGGCCAGATTATCTTTCCCTGCGGAGTACTTCTGGGTGAATATTGAAAATGCTACCTGCTTATCCAGATGCAAAAGCCGCTGGTCAGCGACGATGATTCCGCTCGCCTGTTGTTCAATCAGGAATTGGTTGAAATGCTGGCACAGTGATTGAGCTGATGATGTATAGATGGCGGTAGTGTTGGAAATCGCTCCCGGTTCCTTTACTACAATGCGGGCCAGTAATCTCCCGCCAGCGGCTTCGATCACTTCCAGGTTTTTGCCGATGTAACCCACTGCTGCACGCCGCTTGTTCCGATTGCCTGTGGCGATGTCTTTGCGCAAGTTTGAGCCCTTTATCTCGAACCGCAGCAAGTCGGCGTAATGTGGCAGCTTCTTTGCTACTTGGGGATTGAAGCGCGCCTTGAGCGCCATGGCGTCCAAGGTTACAACTTTGATGGCGCTGATGGGCAGTATTAATCCGCAGAGGGCGAAGATTGGTTGAATCTCGGAAGGGCCGCGAGGCAGAGAGCCGGTACATCCCGCCTCATCAAAATGTAGAGGGCGTAGTCCATTTTCTTGTTTCCAGAAACAACTAAAGCCGCAAAAGCGGCTTTAGGACTTGTCGCCCAGCGGTGCTGGTTCGACGATCAGCTATATAGCTGTGTGAATTGTGGAGTGAGCGCGGAGCGATGTCAAATCCATAGAGCGGCAACCAGCCCAGTGCAAGCCCAGCTCCAATTAAAGAGGATATTGGCGCCATTCTGGCCGAGCTGACGGGCGGCACTGACTTGCGGCGAGCGGGCGGGAATCCGACCAGCGGTATTACGAGGACGGCCCCAAGGATTGCCCGGCTGGTGCCAGCGAGGGTTGGGAAGTGCTGTGCGGAGCCCTTCGTGGGTAGCCAAAAGGCAAGATTCAGGTCACTCGCTTCAAAGGCCTGGGCGAATGAACCCCTGCAACTGCGCGAGACCACCATGGACCGGGGTACGTGCCGGCTGGTGCAGCTCTACATCGATGCCGGAGACGGCAGCGATCAGTTGCTGGATATGCCGCGGCGAAAAAGCGTGCAGGGGATCGGAAGCAGTGATCTTCTCTGCTACCCAAGGAGCCTCTGAATACTGGAAAAATCCAGTCCCTCATTCCCCGCCCGTCCGTGCAGCCCGTACAGATTGCGCGCCAGTGAGCCCAGCGGCGTGTAGGACCTGCTAGCAGTAGCGGCCTGCTGGGCCAGGCCCAGGTCCTTGCACATCAGCTTGACCATAAAGCCGCCCGAATAGTTTTTGCTTGCCGGTACGTTCTCCATCACGCCCGGATAGGGGTTGTATTTCTCCAGCGACCAGTTGGCGCCGGAGCTTTTCAGCATGATTTCCGACAGCACCTTGGGGTCCAGGCCGTTGTCCACACCCAGTTGCAGTGCCTCGGCGGTGCCGATCATATGGATCGCGAGCAACATATTGTTGCAGATCTTCGCCGTCTGTCCGGCGCCGGCGGGGCCGGCGTGGAAGACGTTGCTGCCCATGTGTTGCAGTACCTGGCGCGCGCGCTCCACGTCCGCCGCCTCGCCGCCGCACATAAAACTGAGAGTGCCCGCCACGGCGCCGGCCACGCCGCCGGAGACCGGCGCCTCTACCGCGTGCAGGCCGCGCTTTTGCGCCTCCGCAATCAGGCGCGTGGAGCTGGCGGCGGCGACCGTGGAGCAGTCGATCACCAGTGTGTTCTCGGCAATATGCTCCAGCAGTTTGTCGCTGTCGATATACAGCGCCTCCACATCTTCGCCGTTCGGCAGCATGCTCACCACATAATCCGTACCCGCTATTGCCTCCAGCGGCGAGGCCGCTTTTTTTACGCCCTGGGTCGCGGCCGCGTCCAGTAACTCGCCCACCGGATCGAAGCCGGCCACGTTGAATCCCGCCTTGACCAGGTTGGCGGACATGGGGCCGCCCATATGGCCCAGACCAAAAAATGCCACATTGCCGTTCATTGCTTTTTCCCCGGAATTCATTTCAGGTGAATGGTCATATTCGGATTTTCCGCGTGCTCGATATCCGAATCGAACCAACGCGCGGTAACCGTTTTGGTTTCCGTGTAGAAGCGCACCGCCTGCTTGCCGTAGGCGTGCTGGTCGCCGTAGAAGGACGCGCGCCAGCCGGTAAAGCTGAAAAATGGCAGTGGTACCGGGATGGGCACGTTGATGCCCACCTGGCCTACCAAAATCTCGTGCTGGTATTTGCGCGCCGCCGCACCGCTGGCGGTGAAGATGGAGGTGCCGTTGCCGTAGGGGCAGTCGTTGATCAGCCGAATGGCGTCTTCCAGGGTATCCGCATTCACCAGGCAGAGCACCGGGCCGAAGATTTCATCCTTGTAGATGGACATCTCCGGGGTGACATCCGCAAACAGTGTCGGGCCCACCCAGTTGCCGTCCGGGTAGCCTTCCACTGTCGCGCCCGAGCCGTCCAGCAGGCAGGTGGCGCCCTCGGCTTTGCCCTTGTCGATATAGTTCAGCACCCGCTCTCGTGCCCGGGGAGAGATCAGCGGACCGAAGTCCGCCTGCGGGTCCTTCCAGGGGCCCGGCCTGACTTTCGCCATGGTGCCGCGGATTTCCGGAATCCACTGTTGCGCCTCGCCCACCAGCACCGCCACGGAGATTGCCATGCAGCGCTGGCCGGCGGCACCCACGGAGGAG
The DNA here is from genome assembly GCF_051659245.1 of Microbulbifer sp. Taxonomy (NCBI): domain Bacteria; kingdom Pseudomonadati; phylum Pseudomonadota; class Gammaproteobacteria; order Cellvibrionales; family Microbulbiferaceae; genus Microbulbifer; species Microbulbifer sp. Next base: position 39,772 of record NZ_JBOFOC010000092.1, on the reverse strand, counting down.
CCGACGATATTGTTGAGCACCGCGGACTTGTTGGCATCGGGCATCACCACCATATGGTTCTTGGCGCCGGCGAAGGCCTGTACCCGCTTCAGGTGCTCGGTGCCGGTGCGGTAGATATGCTGGCCCACCGGCACCGAGCCGACGAAGGAGACGGCCCTGATATCCGGGTGCCTGAGCAGAAAATCCACCTGCTCCCCGCCGCCGTGCACCAACTGCAATACACCCTTGGGCGCGCCCGCCTCCTCGAACAGTTCGGCCAGCTTGCAGGGGGTGATCGGGTCCTGTTCGGACGGTTTGAGGATAAACGTATTGCCGCAGGCGATCGCCATGGGGAACATCCACAGCGGAATCATCGCTGGGAAGTTGAACGGAGTGATACCGGCGCAGACACCCAGCGGCTGGGTGTAGGAGTAGCAGTCGATGGCCGAGGCCACGTTCTCCACCGTCTCCCCCATCATCAGCGCGGCGATATTCGCAGCCTGCTCCACCACCTCGATGCCACGCCAGATATCGCCCCTGGCGTCCTCAAAGGTCTTGCCGGTCTCCTCGCAGAGTACTTCCGCTAACTCGTCCCGGTGTGTCTTCAGCAGCTCCTGGTACCTGAGCATCAGCCGCGCGCGACTGGGCACAGGGGTCTTTTTCCAGTCCTCGAAGACCGCCTTGGCGGAATTCACCGCCTGCTGCAACTCGTCGTCGGTGGTGTAGGGGGCCCGGGTCAACACCTCGCCCGTGGCCGGGTTGGTCACATCGAGCCAGTGGTCACTGCCGGATTGAACCCAGTCGCCGTGCAGGTACAGTGGCAGCCTGGCGGGAATGCTCTTGTTCATGCTCTTTACCTGGGCGGAATGTGCCTGGACAGTTTAGGCATAACTGCACACCCGGGTTTGAGCCGTGGCGCATCGATAACCGCAAGCAGTGGTTGGAGAGTAAGGGTAATCTTGTGGAAGTGAGCTGAGTACTCCTTTCCCTAAAGAGGAAAGAACTGCCACTTGAGTGGGGTTTTCTGTGGAGAAACGCCTGATGGTTCGGGATTCAGACGCCCGTGGCTCTTGAACACTGGCTGGCGCCAGTTAAGTTATTGATTTATAAAGAAGGCCAAATGTGTACAAGAGCCGGTGGCAATGCCGTGTTATAGAGCCTGGGGCTAAATATCTTGGTAGCTGTATTTCTAGATTTGTGGCGTAACTTATTGATTTAAAGGATTCTTCTCTATTGGCGTGGAGGCGTTTTGAGGTTATAGAGCCAAGGTGATATAACGCCACTGGCTTTTGAATAAAACGTTATCTGTAAGCCAGACATGAAGATGATTGAAACTATAGATGTTAAAGGTTTGAATTTGTCTGAAGCAGAAGAAATTCAATTTATGTATCCCGAGGAGCCTGATTGGCCCAGCGTTTCTGATGAAATACTCGTAGCGCTTGTAAAGGATTACGTGTCTGAACCAAATTGTGCAATGATTGCGCTGGGTGAGCTTGACATCCGCGGACATCCACTGGCAAAACCTATAGCGGCGTGGCTGCTTGAGGAAGAACACGCAGATGAATGGCTTAAAAGGTTAGTGCAAGATAAGTTATATGACGAGTGAAAAACACATGACAAGGCCAAGCAGCATCGCGCACTATGTGCGCTGGACCTCGCTACGCTCGGCCGCTGTTGGCGGCGGTTACGTTTACTAGGGCCTTATGCTCGTTACTATTTCCAGCTATAGCTTGCCGTACGAAGCGCACATTGCTACGTCTCGTCTGGACTCCAAGGGAATACCTTCTTTCATAGCAGATGAACATACAATCAATATGCAGTGGCTCTACTCCCATGCTCTTGGTGGTGTAAAACTCCAGGTTCCAGGGTTATATGCAGAAGCTGCGCTTAGAATTCTTGATGAGAGTCGCGAAGAGGCTCTGGTAGAGGGTTATGGAGTAGATCGAAAGGCATGCCCGTGTGGTAGCGAGAACACAGAATTTTATCAACTCGGGCGTCGCTGGGCGTTCGTGGTGTTTATAGGGATACAATTTCCGCTTTTTCCTGTTAGGGATGGCATAAAATGCAAAGAATGCGGAAAAATATCAAAAACGTAACAAGGCGTAGCACTACACTGCCACAAAGTGGCGGCGGGATGCTCGTAAACTCGCGCCCGTGTACGCGGCGTTATTTGCGAAGAACCATGAAGACGACCATCGCACTTCTTCTATTAGTTTCTGCCCCCTCGTTTTCTGCCGAGTGTGACCGAGAGTTAGCTAAAAAGGTGGGCGTAAAAGCCATTAAGAATAAGTTTCCGAAAGAGCATGATGAGCACAAGCCTTTTGGAGTGACCTCTGGCAAGAAATTCTGGTTTATAGTACCAGAGGTAGTGGAAAGATATTCACGTGGCAGGGGGTGGACCGGAGGCCGTCGTCGAGAAAAAATCCTGCAAGGTGATGCGAGTGTCCCTTGCCAAGTAAGAAAATAACCAGGCCATGCTGCGGACGGCCTACACAACGCGCTTCGCGCTAAAAACGCTCTGGCCGCCACAGATGAAATCGCAGGAGGTCACTTCTCAGAACGATGTAACCCGATGTTCTGCCATCGGTTTCCTACCCCGGCTAACCTCGTTCCCGCGGGCAAAACCTCCTGTAGGAGCCGGCTTGCAGAAGAGTTGGACCGCGGCAGAGCCCGGGGAATATTCGCCTGCAAGCAGGCTCCTACAATGCAAAGCTCACGGCAGCAGTTTTCGGGATCCTCTGTATCGCGCCGGAAAATAAAACTACCCAGTCACTGAAGGTGTGTTATAGTGCCGCGGCTGGTGGCAACGCCAGCTGCGTCATCTGTAGGCCGGCGAGCCGCCGGCACCTTTCCGGAACTCCTCCGAGCTTCCTCTGAATTCCCCTACTGAATGCCGCACCGGGCCAGTGCAGTCAAGCTGCGCCGGCATGTTATGACAGCGGCAAATTGACCCCTGCGAAATTTACACTGCTGCCCTCGGGCGGTTGGGACATACTTTATGTTGTTTGAAGACTTAGGGCTGGCTCCGGAGCTGGCCCGTGCGGTAGCTGAACAGGGCTACGACAAACCCACTCCTATCCAGGCCCAGGCCATCCCCGTAGTAATGCGCGGCGGCGACGTGATGGCCGCGGCGCAGACCGGTACCGGCAAGACCGCCGGTTTTACCCTGCCGTTGCTGCACCGACTGAAAGCGGGAGACCGCGCGCGCAACGGCCAGGTGCGCGCGCTGGTGTTGACCCCCACCCGCGAACTGGCGGCGCAGGTGCACGACAATGTGCAGGCTTATGGCCAGCACCTGCCGCTGCGCAGCGCCGTGGTGTTCGGCGGAGTGAAGATCAATCCGCAGATGATGAAGCTGCGCGGTGGCGTGGACCTGCTGGTGGCCACCCCGGGCCGTCTGCTGGACCTGCACAACCAGCGCGCGCTCAGTTTTGAAAAACTGGAAGTGCTGGTGCTGGACGAAGCCGACCGTATGTTGGATATGGGCTTTATCCACGATATCAAAAAGATCCTCTCGCGCCTGCCGAAAAACCGCCAGAACCTGATGTTCTCCGCGACCTTTTCCCCGGAAATCCGCCAACTGGCCAAGGGCCTGGTGAAGGACCCGGTGGAGATCGATGTGAGCCCGCGCAACACCGCCACGGAAACCGTGCAGCAGAAGCTGCACCCGGTGGACAAGACCCGCAAGACGGCCCTGCTCAGCCATCTGATCCGCGAGAACGGCTGGCACCAGGCGCTGGTATTCAGCCGCACCAAGCACGGCGCCAACCGGCTGGTGAAACAGCTGGAGGCGGATCGCATCCGCGCCGCGGCGATTCACGGCAACAAGAGCCAGAACCAGCGCACCAAGGCCCTGGCGGATTTCAAGGCCGGCAGGGTGCAGATACTGGTGGCCACGGATATCGCCGCGCGCGGTATCGATATCGACCAACTGCCCCAGGTGGTGAATTTCGATTTGCCCAATGTGCCGGAGGACTATGTGCATCGCATCGGCCGCACCGGCCGCGCCGGCTCTCGCGGGCAGGCGGTGTCGTTGGTGAGCGCAGATGAAATCAAGCAGTTGAAGGATATTGAGCGGCTGCTCAAGAAGCCGATTCCGCGGGTGGAGATCGACGGCTTTGAGCCGGGCCACTCGCTGCCGGCTTCCGGTGCAGCAAACCGCGGCCGCGGTGACGGCGGGCGAGGCAGGCAAGGTGCCGGACAGGGGCGCGGGGACGGTAATAATGGGCAGCGACGCGACGGCCAGCCGCGCGGCGATGCACAGCGTCCGCAACGGCGCAGAAGGCGGCCGGCGCGCACGGAATCCGCATAAGACCCCATCTCTTATTGACTCGTTATTCCGGTGTGGGAACGTCACGCCGGACTTGATCCGGTATCCAGTCCAGTGGCATCTGGGTTCCGGCCTGCGCCGGAACGACGAAAGCGCGTTGTAGGGGCCCTTGCCGCGATCGGTTTGCGCTATTGGCAAAATCCGATCGCAATTGGGCCGCTCACACAGTACTGTTCAGACACTTTCCAGGGCCTCCTCCAGGTCACTCACGCAGTCTCCCCACCGGCTACACCCTGAAAAAATCAGCTATCCTCGTTAACAGGTTGTGTGCCCTTTATCACCCTCAGTGATAGGGAAGCAACGCCCTGTGCGAGGCCCACATGGTCGATGCCGGCGATGATCGAAGATACCCCAGATCAAAGAAAAGGCGAGGCCACCCGGCGCTGCTCGGCCTGCGCCCGAGGGAGTGGGCCGTGCTGGCAGTGGGCTTGCTCTGCCTGCTGCTCACCTTCGGGGTCTGGTACTGGCTCTACACCAGTGAGCAAACCGGTGCGCGGGCTCGATTCGCGCTGTCCAGCGAGATGCTCATCGGCGCCGTCGGTCGCAATTTAGAAACCCATATCATCGATCTCGAATTCTTCGGGGCTTTCTACCAGGCATCGGTGCTGGTCGAACGGCGCGAATTCACCGATTTCGCCGCCCCCTTTCTGGAGTCCTTTCCCGGCCTGGAGTCGGTGTTCTGGGCCCCCGAAACGGAGGCGGAGGAGCGGGCAGCCCATGAAGCGCTAGGCCGGCGGGAACTGAATGATCGGTACCGGATATGGCGGGCCCGTCCCACGGACAACGACGCATCGCCAAACGGGCTTCAGTCCCACTTTCCGGTGTTCTTTCTGGAGGCGGCGCAGCCGGGAACCAGGGGGTTGCTTGGGCTGGACCTGGCGTCCCTGCCGTCGGTTCGCCAGGCCATGGTGCGAGCCCGCGATACCGGCATGCCCGCTACTACCCCTCCGCTCACCTTGCCCGGCCTGGAAGACGTGAAACCACCACGCGTCCTGGCCGTCATGCCCGTTTACGAGAGCCCCTCCACCCCGGATTCAGTGGACGAACGCCGGCAGGACCTGGCCGGGTTCGTCGCCGCCATTCTGCGCCTCGATAGAATTGTCGAGGGGGCATTGATCCCGCCCCCCGCCCGGAAGGTTGAGGTCGTCCTCCTGGACGCCGGTGTCTCCCCGCCAGTCCCGGTGTACCGGTATGCCCCAGACGAAGCCGCCCCGGCACACCGTCGGGGATCGCTCAGCTATGCCCGCCTGCTGCCCGTTGCGGGATATCCCTGGCAGGTCGAAGTCAATGCGTTGGAACCCTTCATCCCCGGCTGGATACGGGCCCCCACTATCGCCCTCGTCGGGGGGCTGCTGACCACCGCTCTGATCGTCGCCTACCTGATGCTGCTTGTGCGACAGACCAGCCGCGTGGAGCAGCTCGTTAAAGAGCGCACGGCCGACCTCCAGTCCGTCAATCAGAGGCTCGAACAGCAGACCGTCGATCTGCTCGAGATGGGGGAAAACCTGAAAACCGCCAAGGAACAGGCGGAGGCGGCGACGCAGGCCAAGAGCCAGTTTCTGGCCAACATGAGCCATGAAATCCGCACCCCCATGAACGGTATCATCGGCATGGGCGAACTGCTGATGGACACCAAGCTGACGCCCCAACAGCGCGATTACCTGCGGATCATCGACCAGTCGGCGGATTCCCTGCTGCGGGTTATCAACGAGATCCTGGATTTCTCCAAGATCGAAGCCGGCAAGATCGAGCTGGAGTCCATGCCCTTCGGACTGCGCGACACCCTGGTGGACATGCTGAGAACCCTGGCGGTGAAGGCCGCCAACAAGGACCTGGAGTTGGTCTACCACATACCGCCCGAGGTGCCGGACCGGCTGCTGGGCGATCCGGGGCGGTTGCGGCAAGTGTTGCTGAACCTGGTGGCCAATGCCGTCAAATTCACCGAGCACGGCGAAGTGGTCGTGGACATTGCCGTCGAGTCCCAGGATCGCGCGTCGGTGCGGCTCCGCTTTACCGTGAGCGATACCGGGCCGGGCATCCCCCGGGAATTCCAGAAATCCATCTTCGAAGTCTTCGAGCAGGCCGGTGTCGGCGTCTCACGGCGCTACGGCGGCAGCGGTCTCGGCCTCAGTATAGCGGCCCAACTCGTCCATCTGATGGGCGGCGAGATCGCCCTGGAAAGCGAGGAGGGCGAGGGGGCCACTTTCCATTTCAGCCTGCCTTTCCGGCTGGCGGCGGACCGTGCGGACAGCGGCATCGAGCGGGAGCCGGTGCATCTGCACGGCCTGCGGGTGCTGGTGGTCGACGACAACCAGACCAACCGCACTGTTCTCGAAGAGATACTGGAAAGCTGGCAAATGGCGCCCACGGCGGTGGCCGGCGGCGAAGAGGCCCTGGAGGTACTGCGCCGGGACGGCGAGGACTTCGCTCTGGTGGTCAGTGATCTGCGGATGCCGGAAATGGACGGCGTGGAACTGGCACGTCGCATCGGCCAGCTCGACCTGCCCGACCCGCCCGGGATCATCCTGCTGTCCTCCGCCGACACCGGCGACGGCCGCGACCTGGACGCCGGCGGACAGGTAGCGGCCTGGCTTACCAAGCCGGTGCGCCAGTCGGCCCTGTTGAATGCCATCGTCGAGGTCATGGGTCTCGCGGGGCGGGAAGAGCCCGAGGCGGCCCCGGCCGGTGCAGAACCCCCTGTCCTGCGACCGCTGCGTATCCTGGTGGCCGAGGACAACAAGGTCAACCAGGCCGTCGCCAGCAAGAGCCTTGGCAAACGGGGTCACCGGGTGACCCTGGTGGACGACGGCCGACAGGCCGTGACCGCCTGGGAATCCGGCGGTTTCGATCTGATCCTGATGGACGTGGAAATGCCCGAAGTGGACGGACTGGACGCCACCCGCGAGATTCGCGCAAGGGAACAGGATACGGACAGCCACATTCCCATTATCGCCATGACCGCCCATGCCCTGGCGGGAGACCGGGAGCGCTGCCTGGCAGCGGGCATGGACGGCTACGTCGCCAAGCCGCTGCGGATCCGGATATTGGAGGAGGAAATCGCCAGGGTGATGCCCGGCGCCGCCGGTCCCCCCGAAGGGCCCGGACCGGGGGGGACCACAGTAAACAGGAGCGCACCATGAGCACTTTCGAATGGCAAAAAGCGCTGGCCGACCTGGACGGCGACGAGGAACTCCTGCGCGATCTGGCGGAGGTTTTCCTCGCCGAAGCCTACGCTATGACAGATGCCGTCCGCAACGCCGTGGAGTGGCAGCACGCCGCTGAACTGCGCCGCGCCGCCCACAGCCTGAAGGGCGCGGTTCGCGTGTTTCACGCCGATGCCGCCACTGCCGCCGCATTGAATCTGGAAACCCTGGGCCGCGATGCCAACTTCCAGGGCGCGGACCAGGCCCTGGCTAAGCTGGAAGAGGAGGTCGGCCGCCTGTGCAGCGAGCTCAGGGATCACCTGCAAAACGATACGCCCCCGGCCAGCTGACCCCGCGACAGCCGGCCGGGCCCGACACGGGAGGAACGAACCTTGGACATGCGCCCGCTCAGGGTATTGCTGGTGGAAGACAACCCGGTTTACCGGCGCCTGATCGAAAAGCTGCTCACCGGCAGCCAATATCCGTCTTTCGACGTCACCTCCGTCGACCGCTTGTCGGCCGCGTTCGACAGCCTCGACCGGCAGTCGTTCGACGTTGTACTGCTCGATCTCCTGCTGCCGGACAGCGAACCCCACGAAACCTTCTTCCGCCTGCGCAGCCGGGCGCCGGACACCGCCATCGTCATCCAGACGGGATTCGACGACGTCACCCTGGCCTCGAAGGCGGTGGAGGGCGGCGCCCAGGATTACCTCATCAAGGACCGCATCGGCCGGGTGGGCCTGGTGCGCTCGATCCGCTACGCGGTGGAGCGGATGCGGGCCCGCGGCGCGGAGTGGGCCTCCGGCATGTTCCACCTCGCCCAACAGCAGTTCCTCAAGGCCGCCTACATCGTCGAACTCGATGACAACGTGCGCCAGCGGCTGCTGTTTCCCGAACGGGCCCAGGTGGCGGCCCTGCCGTTCCGGCGCGACGAGCATGGCGAGGTGGAAACCGTGTTCGGCTACCGGGTGCAGCACGTGCTGGCCATGGGACCCACCAAGGGGGGCATCCGCTATCACCAGGGGGTGGATCTGGGCGAGGTCGCGGCACTGGCGATGTGGATGACCTGGAAGTGCGCCCTGATGCGGCTGCCCTTCGGCGGCGCCAAGGGTGGCATCCGCATCAACCCACTGGATCTGTCGCGCACCGAGTTGCAGCGCCTGACACGGCGCTACACCCTCTCGTTTATCGATATCATCGGTCCGGACATGGATATCCCCGCCCCCGACATGGGCACCAACGAACAGGTGATGGCCTGGATCATGGACACCTACAGCCATCGCGTCGGCTATACCGTGCCTGCGGTGGTCACCGGTAAACCGGTGGTGCTCGGCGGCTCCCAGGGGCGCACCGAAGCCACCGGGCGCGGCCTGGTGTACTGCATCATCGAAGCCGCCCGCCACCTCGGGCTCGATCTCGGGCAGTGCACCGCGACGGTCCAGGGTTTTGGCAACGTCGGCGCCCACACCGCCCGTTTCCTGCGGGAAAACGGCGTCAAGGTGATCGCCGTCAGCGATGTGAGCACTGCGGTATACAATGCGGAAGGGCTCGACATCGACGATCTGGACGCCTACGTGGCCAGGCGCCGCTTTCTGGAAGGCTACCCCGGTGGCGAGCACATCACCAACAGCGAACTGCTGGAACTGCCCTGCGACATTCTGGCGCTGGCGGCCCTGCAGAACCAGGTCACCATCGACAATGTGCAGCGTATCGATTGCAAGATCCTCGCCGAGGGCGCCAACGGCCCCACCACCCTGGAAGCCGACGATGTACTGCGCGAAAGGGGCATCTTCGTGCTGCCGGACATCCTCGCCAACGCGGGGGGCGTCACCGTTTCCTACTTTGAATGGGTGCAGGGCATGCAGAACTTCATGTGGACGCTGGAGGAGGTCAACACCCGGCTCCACACAATCATGACCGACGCCTTCCGCCGCACCCTGACCCGGGCGGAAAAGGAAGGTACCGACATGCGCACTGCCGCGCTCATCGAGGCGCTCGACCGGGTCAGGCAGGCGGAACTGTTGCGGGGGCTGTTTCCCTGAAGGAAACGCTAAGGAGGGGGGCAAAACATCCCGCACCTGCCCCGCCTCTCTTCCCTGTAGGAGCGGCCCATGGCCGCGACAAATTTGTCTGGAGCAAACTTGTAAGCCGAGGGCGCCCGAAGGGTGAGTGCCATGGATGGTGCGAATCGATCTTGCTTCGTAGTCAGATTGATCGCAGCCATGGGCCGCTCCTGCAAGAAGTGCATAATGATCCCGAGTCCCGAGTCCCGAGTCCCGAGTCCCGAGTCCCGAGTCCCGAGTCCCGAGTCCCGAGGTCACTGGGTCCCGTGATTATCCATATAATCCAGCGCCAGCTGGGTGATCGCCCTGGTGCCCACCTTCAGCGCGCTCTCGTCCACATAGAACTCCGGCGAGTGGTTGCTGGCGGCGGTGGCGGCATCTTCGCCCGCGGGGGTTACGCCCAGGAAGTAGTAGAAGCCCGGCACCGCGTTGGCGAAATAGGAGAAGTCCTCGGCGCCAGTGATCTTGGGCACTTCGATCACGCGCTTCCCGCCGGCGGCGGCCCGCAGGGTCGGCAGTACCGCCTGGGTCAGCGCCGGATCGTTGACGGTGACCGGGTAGCCCTCGAGGATCTCCACTTCCGCCCTGGCGCCGGCGCTCTCGGCGATATGTTTCACCGTGGTCTGCAGCTTCTCGAAGATCTGCCGGCGGTTGTCCATATCGAAGTTGCGGATGGTGCCGTTCATAAACACCGAATCGGGGATGATGTTGTTGCGCACCCCGCCGTCGATCTTGCCAAAGGACACCACGGCCGGCTCCCTGGTGATGTCGATCTGGCGGCTGATGATGGTCTGGGTGCCGAGCACGATCTGCGCGGCGGTTGTGATCGGGTCCACCCCGCCCCAGGGGCGGGAGCCGTGAGTCTGGCGGCCGTGCACGGTGATGCGGAATTCGTCGGAACTGGCCATTAGCGGGCCGGAGCGGTAGCCGATCACGCCGGCGGGCAGGTTGGAGGTGACGTGCTGGCCGAAGGCCACGTCCGGCTTGTATTTCTTGAACAGCCCCTCTTTCAGCATCAGCTCGGCGCCGCCCTCCTCGCCGTCCGGTGCGCCCTCCTCGGCGGGCTGGAACACGAACAGCACATTGCCATGCAACTGCTCGCGCATGCCGGCGAGCACCTCCGCCGCGCCCATCAGCATGGCCACGTGGGTGTCGTGGCCGCAGGCGTGCATCACGCCCACTTCCTCGCCGTTGTAGGTGGTCTTCGCCTTGGAGGCGAAGGGCAGGTCCACCCGCTCGGACACCGGCAGCGCGTCCATATCCGCGCGCAGGGCCACCGTGGGGCCGGGTTTGCCGCCCTTGAGCAGCGCGACCACGCCGGTGTGGGCCACGCCGGTCTCCACCGCCATGCCCAGGGATTTCAGGTGGCTGGCGATGTACTTGGCGGTCTCGAACTCGCGGTTGCCCAGTTCCGGGTTGCGGTGGATATGGCGGCGCCATTCGATGACTTTGGATTGGGTGTTGTTCAGCAACTGGTCCACATCGGCGGCTGTCGCCGGGCCCGCGCCCAGCAGCGCCGTCCCCAGGGCGAAAGGCAAGAATACTCTTTTCACGGTGGTGTTCCTTGTTTTTGGTTGTCGTCGCTGGATTCCAACGCAGCAATGCCTGATGCCCCTGGGCCGGATATTGCACCACGGGTTGCGCCAAGATCTGTGCGCTCAGGGCATTTTTGCGGTGTCATGGGCTCTCTGCTCGCCGCCTCGCTGTAATCGGTCACCTCGGCAGTGGCCACCATCAGGTGATAAAGGGTGCTGGCCGGAGCATGATGATTGATAACCTGGTTCTGTTTATCCAATTGGTCAATGTATAGACCGGGCAGGGAAGGGGAAAAGTAATATTCGAACAGCAGTCGTATGCCGTGCGCGGCCTGCTGTTCGGCAGCGGTATCTCCGCCTGCGGCCTGGCACAGGCTGGCTTTGATCAACTCCGTAATCGGCCAGCACCGTTTAGTGGCTTGGTGGATTTTACCGCTGGGAGTGATCGCATCGTAAATCAACCCTGTAGTTTTCTCCTGGCCCAGTGACAGCGCATTGTCATACAAGGTGCGGGTATAGCGATCGACGGGGGCACCGCTGCGTCGGCTGTACTGATGCAGCAGCCATACCCATTCCAGCATGTGGCCGGGTTCCACTTGCTGCCCCTCGTCTTCAGTGAGCGGGCACCAGTCGTGCCGGAAGTATTCCAGCAGCAGCCCCCGTTCACTGTCGTAGAAACAGTTTTCAAAGAGTGCGAAAACCTCCCCCGCCCGGGCCAGCCAGCGACCGTCGCGGGTGGCGTCGTAGAGGGCGATAAAAGCTTCGAGCAGGTGCATGTGCGGGTTTTGCCGTCTCACTTCCGTCTCGTAATCTCCCTCCTGCCAGCCGCCCCGGGGCCCCTTGAGATATTGATCCAGATGGCAGATCAGGGCCTCCGCCTTGCGCAGGGCCGCGAGGTCGTTGAAGGCGCGCAGGCGCCAGGCACAGGCCAGGAGAAAGAAGGCGAGGTCGTAGAGGTCCTGGCGCGTGTCGCCGATGCGATCGTCGCTGGTCAGCAGGTGAACATAAACATCGGGGGTATTGGGGTGAGTGGCATAGCGAGCCAGGTAACTTTCCAGCGCCGCTACCCGCCCTGCGCCGTCACCAAGCCAGTTGCGGAAGCTGGCACAGGCAATAAAGAACATCTGCCGCGCCTGGACCCGAACCCGTTTGGCACAGCCTCTGTCGGCATTGCCTTCGCTGTCGAGTCGCTCATAAGCGCTGCCGGTGGCGGGATCAAACCCTCTGTTGATCCAAAGGGGGATGGCGGAGTCCACCATCCAGCTCTGCAGCCGCTCGGACCATTTTGAGAGTTCCTGGGGCATGTTTCGCTCGGCTTCAGGAAAGGGCTGGGGTGCTTTTGCGCACTATAAATTCGTAGGGCAGCACCGTTTCGGTCTGCTGCAGCTCCTGGCCTTCGATCAGTTCCAGCAGGGTATTGAACCCGATGCGGCCCAGTTCTTCGGCGGGTTGGGCAACCGTCGTCAGGGGCGGGTCGCTGTAGCGGGCGAACTCGATATCGTCGAAACCGGTGATGGACATATCCTCCGGCACGCGAATGCCGGCGGACTTGAGGCCCTGGATGCAACCGATGGCCATTTCATCGTTCATTGAGAAAATGGCCGTGGGGCGGTTTTTCATGCGGGCAAAATGGCTGGCCGCCCTCAGTCCCGATCCCATGGTGAAATCGCCATTGACCAGCAGGTCGGGGTCATAGGGAATACCTGCCTTTTGCAGGCTCTCCCGATAGCCGCGCAGGCGGTCGCGGGAGTGAGGGTTGTCGTGCAGGCCGGCGAGGACACCGATCCTGCGGTGGCCCTGGCCGATCAAATATTGAACGATCTCGCCCGCGGCGCCGGCGTTATCGATGCGCACCGACGGGTAGGGAGTATCCTCGCAGCCGCAGGTCGAAACCATGGGGATGTCCGTCTCCGGCTCCAGGGACTCGCCGGGAACATGGGGGCGTAACTGCAGTACGCCGTCCGCCTGGCGGGTCTCCACCAGTTTGGTGTAATCCCGCTCGCGGGCGATGGAGTCCCTGGTATCTCCCAGCAGAACGCTATAGCCCTTTTGCTGGGCGGCGTCCTCTATTCCCCGGATAACGGTGGCGAAAAACAGGTTGGAGATATTGGGCACCAGGACGACGATCGAGTAGGCGCGCACGGCACGAAAGTTACGGGCCATCATATTGGGCCGGTACTTTACCTTCTCGATCGCTGCGTTGACCTTGGCCAGCGCTTCTTTCGAGACTTTTTCCGGGTGGCTGAGCGCCCGGGACACCGTGGCAATTGAAACCCCGGCAACCCGTGACACTTCCCTGATATTCGACATTGTGACGACCGTAACAGGCTGGATGGCTGGCTGGTGCCGACGTTAAAGCGAAAGGCAACTTACCGCAAAATGTTGAGAAGCTCTAGCAAATGTGAGTGTAACCGGTTACATTATACCTGCTGGCTCCCTCGCTGGGTAGGGGCTGAGCCGAATGGCACTGAGTTAAGCGGAATCTCCCTGTAGGAGCCTGCTTGCAGGCGAATTGAAGTCGCGGCAGGGCCCCGGGAATGTTCGCCTGCGAGCAGGCTCCTGCAATCCCTCAGGGGGCGGGAGCATCTCGGGGCTTAACTTAGTGCCATTCGGGTTTGAGCCCGACTCCGGATGCCAAAACGATAATAAGCGCCGCAGCGAAAACACGGCAGGCGCTGATAATAATGAGAGAGTGTTGCCATGAACCTCGCCCCTGTCGACTTGCTGGTGATCGGTCTCTACCTGTTTGCCTCGCTGTTTATCGGTTTCTGGGTCTCCAGAAGGGCTTCGCAGAATATCCAGAGTTACTTCCTGGGGGGGAACAAGCTGCCCTGGTACTACCTGGGGTTATCCAATGCTTCCGGGCAGTTCGACATCTCAGGGACTATGTGGATGGTCTATCTACTCTTCATCTACGGCTTGAAGAGCGTCTATATCCCCTGGCTGTGGCCCGCCTTCAACCAGGTTTTTCTGATGGTCTTCCTGTCTATCTGGCTGCGCCGCTCCGGCGTGATGACCGGGGCGGAGTGGATACGTTTTCGTTTTGGCGAGGGGCGTGGGGCGGAGCTATCCCACCTGGTGATCGTGGCGTTTGCGTTGCTGGTGGTGCTCGGCTACCTGGCCTACGGATTTGTCGGCATCGGTAAGTTCGCGGCGGCGTTTATGCCCTGGCAGCTCTCGGCGGATGCGCATACCAACGAGATTATCTATGGGCTGATTCTGACCGCGGTCACCGCTGTCTATGTGGTGAAGGGCGGTATGTTCGGTGTGGTGCTCACAGAAGTGATGCAGTTCGTCATCATGACGGTGGCCTGCATTGCGATTGGTGTCATCGCGATGGTCCAGGTGTCGCCGGAGATGCTCGAAGCCGCAGTTCCGGAGGGCTGGTTCAGTATGGGCTTTGGCCGGACTTTGGAGCTGGACTGGAGCGGAATCCTGGAAAGCGCCAACCAGCGTATTGTCGAGGACGGCTGGTCGCTGTTTTCCGTGTTTTTCATGCTGGTGCTGCTCAAGGGAATTCTGCAGAGTATTGCCGGCCCGGCGCCGAACTATGACATGCAGCGCATCCTCTCGGCGCGTACGCCGGTGGAGGCGGCCAAGATGAGCTGGCTGGTAAGCCTGGTCTTGCTGTTCCCGCGCTACATGATGATTACCGGCCTCACCATACTGGCGCTGGTGTTCTTTATGGGCGATCTGCGCGCGATGGGGACGGCTGTCGATTTTGAGCAGATATTACCTTTTGCGCTGGCCAATTATGTGCCCGCGGGCCTTCTTGGTCTGGTGATTGCTGGCCTGCTGGCCACCTTTATGTCCACATTCGCGGCGACCACCAACTCGGCGCCGGCCTATGTGGTGAACGATATCTACAAACGCTATTTCAACCCCAACGGGTCGCAGAAAGTCTACGTGCGAATGAGCTACCTGGTCTCCGTGACATTTGTGTTGCTTGGAACCGCAATCGGTTTATTTGCCCCCTCCCTGAACGACATCATCCTGTGGATTGTCAGTGCGCTTTATGGCGGCTACACCGCGGCCAACATCCTCAAGTGGTATTGGTGGCGGATGAATGGATTCGGCTACTTCTATGGAATGCTCGCCGGGCTGCTGGTTGCCATTCCGCTGATGTTCACTGATCTATCCCCCCTCTACGCCTTTCCGGCATTGTTTGGGCTCTGTGTAGTGGCCAGTATCGCGGGCTCGCTGCTCACCAGGCCGGATGATATGGAGACGCTGAAGAAGTTTTATTTCAAAACACGCCCCTGGGGATTCTGGCGGCCGGTGCACGAGGCCCTCGAAGAGAGCCATCCTGGTCTGCGCAGGAACGGGGACTGCCTTCGGGATATGGTCAACTGCACCGTCGGTATTTTCTGGCATACGGCTCTGACCGCCGCGCCTATATTTCTTGTGATTCGCCGCTGGCCGGAATTCTTTGTGGCTGCGGCAGTGGTTGTGGTGACAAGCCTGTTTCTGTGGCGCAACTGGTATGTCCTGATGCGCAATGACCCGGATGCGGCAGTGGGGGGTGCGGAGGTGTCTGAAGATGATCGAGGTGCTTTGACATCTGCCTGATATATATGCACGAGGTAACTGCTCACCCCTGTAGGAGCGGGCCATGCCCGCGAACAGATTCTGTTCGCGGGCATGTCGGATGGCCGCCCCGCCGCTCCTACAGGGTGGCTCACTTAAGCCAATGCAGGCTCCCTGTGAGTGAGTGATTACTGCATAAGCTTTAGATTATAAGAGTGGTTTATGAGTGATTTTATTGGAAAGGTGCGAGCACTTGTCGCGCAGCAGGAAGATTTTCTTTCCAGAAGAAACGAGCCCGATAGCGGGATTGGTAATGGGGTATTTCAACGGTGGAAGAATCCCGTTGTCAGCCGCCACCATGTGCCGGTTTCCTGGCGTTACGATTTCAACGAGTCCAGAAATCCGTGGCTGATGGAGCGGCAGGGAATTAACGCCACATTCAATGCGGGCGCGATCAAGCTCGATGAAAAATATCTTCTGGCCGTTCGTGTCGAGGGAGCCGACAGAAAGTCATTCTTTGCGATCGCAGAGAGCGCCAACGGTGTGGACGGTTTTCGTTTCTGGGACAAACCGATCGTCATGCCGGAAACCGAACGGCCGGACACCAACGTGTACGATATGCGCCTCACCAGGCATCAGGATGGCTGGATCTATGGCCTTTTCTGCACGGAGCGCAAGGATGAAAACTGCCCGCAGGATATCAGCGCAGCCGAAGCCCAGTGCGGCATAGCCCGCACCAGGGATTTGCGCAGCTGGGAGCGGCTTCCGGACCTGGCTACCTATTCCGGG
The DNA here is from genome assembly GCF_051659245.1 of Microbulbifer sp. Lineage (NCBI taxonomy): Bacteria > Pseudomonadati > Pseudomonadota > Gammaproteobacteria > Cellvibrionales > Microbulbiferaceae > Microbulbifer > Microbulbifer sp. Next base: position 23,406 of record NZ_JBOFOC010000092.1, on the reverse strand, counting down.
CAGCAGCGTAACGTGGTGCTCCACCCGGAGTTTGTCGACGGAAAATACGCTCTATATACCCGTCCACAGGACGGGTTCATCAGCGTTGGCAGCGGAGGTGGTATCGGCTGGGGGCTGACCGATAGCATGGAGTCTGCGGAAATCACCGAAGAGGTATTGGTTGATACCAAGGTATACCACACCGTCAAAGAAGTGAAAAACGGCCTGGGGCCCGCACCGATAAAAACACCCCGTGGCTGGCTGCACCTGGCACACGGCGTGCGCAATACCGCTGCGGGGCTTCGTTATGTTCTGTACATGTTCATGACGGACCTGGAGCGCCCCTGGGAGGTCATCCACCGCCCCGCCGGACACCTGATGGCGCCGGAAGGTGGCGAGCGACTGGGGGATGTCTCCAACGTGCTGTTCAGCAACGGCTGGATAGCCGACGACAACGGACAGGTGTTTATCTACTACGCCTCTTCGGATACACGCCTGCATGTCGCCACCACGAGCGTCGATTGCCTGATTGACTACTGTGTTCACACACCGGCCGACGGCCTGCGTTCAGCGGCATCCGTTGCCAGCAGAATCGATCTGATCGAACGCAATACTGCAGTTCTAAAGGACCTTTGAGTATGGATATCCCGCAAATAGCGGACAAAAGGATCGAGCAATTTCCGGATCAGTCTGTCTGCGCTGCACTGCAGGCGGAGTTCAGGAAGCAACTGCTTTCCATTGCCGACTGGTGGCAGGAAAACACGCTCGACCAGGCTTACGGAGGCTTCTTTGGTGAGGTTTCCGTTATCGGGACTCCAACTCCGGAAGCGGATAAAGGCGTTGTCCTCAATGCGAGAATACTCTGGTTCTTCAGCGAGTTGTGCCTGTATCTGGGCGGGGGAGAATCCGCTGCCAGATACCGGCCCTTGGCCGACCGCGCATTCCATTATTTTGTAGAGCGCTTCGACGACAAAATACATGGCGGAGCTGTCTGGTCCGTGAACGGTCAGGGAAGACTCGTTGATGGGACGAAAAAGACCTATGCCCAGGCATTTTCCATCTATGCCCTGTCAAGCTATTACCGCCTTACCAATAACAAAGCAGCCCTGGATAAGGCGCTTTCCTACTTTGAGCTGATCGAGAAACACTGCGTCGACCCGGATTTGGGTGGATACTGGGAGGCGCTGGGAAGGGATTGGCTCCCGGTCGAAGACGTCCGACTCAGCGAAAAGGATATGAACGCTCCCAAAACCATGAACAACCACCTGCATATAATGGAGGCCTATACCGGGCTGTACAGGGTGTGCAAAAGCGGAGCCGTGGAAAAGGCGCTGAGAAACAGCATCGAATGGTTCTGTGAAAAGATTTTCGACGGCGGAAGTGGCCATTTGCGCCTGTTCCTCGACAGAAACTGGGAAGACATTTCCAAAGGCTTTTCATACGGCCACGATATCGAAGCCAGCTGGTTGCTGGCCGAGTCCCTTGAGGAACTCGGCGATCCGGGTTTTGATTCCAGATTCTCTGATTGCATCCTCGCGCTTTCCGACAGCTGCTTGCGCGAAGGCATGGGGGCGGATGGCCAGGTTTTGGACACTTACGATTTTTCATTGCAGATACGACATCGGGAATCCGAGTGGTGGGTCCAGGCAGAGGCCATGGTCGGATTCCTGAACGCCTGGCAGCTGACCGACGACGCGCGGTACAGGGACGCTTTCCTGAAAGTCTGGCTGTTCGTCAAAAATCACCAGATCGACGGGGAATGCGGTGAATGGTTCTATTATTCAACGCTGGATCACACGAGGGGAGAGCAGCCCTACAAGGCAGGATTTTGGAAGGGGCCCTATCACAATGGCCGGGCGATGATGGAAGTATGTCGTCGGTTGCAAAGCCTGGGTTTGTCGGAGAATAAAGACAAGGCGGATCGGAACTATGAAATCGTTGGCTAGAATTTTTCTGTTGGCTGCATTGAATACCGCAATGCTGGGCTGTTCGAATGCGAAGGCCGACTTGCCGGATCACTGTATTGTCCCGGACGGGAAAAGTGATTTCCCGGGCTTTCACGATTTTGTCACCCGGGATGGCTACAGATTAATTGACGGCGACAGGCCGCTGCGTTTCATCGGCCTGCACGCCACCGAGTTGCACCGGATAGAGGATGACGTGGCCTCGAAAAACAGCGAGATCGGCAAGGCGGACCATTTTCGCTGGCCCAGTGCTCGGGAGCAGGAGAACTGGATAAAGGCACTTGTAAGAAGCGGGCACACCGTTAGCAGGATATACACGCTTTCCGTCGACGATATGTCGCTCCCCGATGCGGTCAGGCAGAACATGCCCGCCCATGTGGTCAAAAACCCGGCCACCGGTCGGGTGGAATTGAACCCCGAGGCCATGCAGGTATTCGACCGGATGGTGTATCTCGCAGACCTGCACGGCCTGCGCCTGATCGTGCCGGTGATCGACCACTGGAGCTGGTGGGGCGGCAAGCGGGAGCTGGCGATCATGGTTGGCGAGGACCATCTGGAGACCAAGGAATTGGGCCCCCTGTACGATGTGGACAGCAAAACCTATGCCGCCTACCGGGGTATTATCGAGCAGCTGTTGACCCGCAGAAACAGTTGCACCGGTCGGGAATACCGCGAAGAAAAAGCGATAATGGCGTGGGAGACCGGCAATGAGCTGCGCGGAACCAACAAACGCTTCCTGGCCGAGACGGCGTCGTTGATCAAGCGGCTGGCGCCCAACCAATTGGTGGTGGATGGGGATCAGCAGGCCGACAATATCAACAGCGGTCGGCAGGAAGACGTGGGGAACGGAGAGTTCCTCGGTTTGCTGGATAAAAATGTGGATATACAGTCCAACCATTTCTACGGCTCTTATATGGACCCGGAGGTGGTCAGGCATCAGGCGAAACTGGCCCGGAAGTACAACAAACCGCTGTTCGTCGGCGAATACGGCCTGCAACCGTTTGCGCGCATAGAGGAGGTTACCCGGGCCCTGGCGGAGGAGCCCGCCATCACCGGCGCTTTACTCTGGGGCTTTCGCGGGCACCGCGAGGCCGGCGGCTTTTACTGGCACAGGGAGTTCGATGGACACCTGAGCTATCACCTGCCGGGTTTTTCCGTCAATGACGACAACAACGAGCGCCGGGTCGTTGATCTTTTGCGCCGAACCCAGGCGGAAATATCCAGTAACCCCAGGGCGGTCCGGTTTGCGCGAAAACTACCGGCTCCGGAGGCGCCCTGGTTGCATCCGGTAAAAGCCAACGGAGAGATAAACTGGATGGGGGCTCCCGCGGGTGAGCGCTATCGGCTCTACCGCTCGGAAGACGGTGGGGAAAGCTGGAAATTACAGGCCGATGATCTTGTGGACGGGGAGAATTTCTGGAATCCGCAGAGCCGGTCCCTTTATCGTGAACCCCAGCCGCCGGAAAACGGTTGTTTCAGTTATCGCGTGGTGGCTGTGAACGAATCCGGGAAGTCGGAGCCATCCAATATACAGACGTTGTGTGCAGAGGATCGGGATGTGGCAGATCGCTGATTGCTAACCGCGAATCCGGTAATTGACTCGGCGGCACCCTGCAGGAGCCTGCTGTGACCGCCATGGATGGCGGAAATGCAGATTTTCAGGAGCAAAAATCTGTCAGGCGAGTGGGAGAGGCTCTTGGCCAGCTAGTACCCAAGCAGCTGTCCCTGGGGCTATCGCCGGCTCGGGCTTAACTGAGCCCGGCGTGAATGGCACTAAGATACTTGTAGGATGGGCAAAGGAGCGTAGCGACGTGCCCATCTTCTGGACCTGTCATGTAGGGTGCGCCGTGCGCACCAGAGCTATGCGGACCTCGGCATCTTCTGGTGCGCACGGCGCACCCTACAAGAGCGGCACCGTCATTTAAGCGCTTTATTCGGCATTTGATTTCCGCGCCAGCGTGGTTATTTCCGCAATCCTGTCGGCATGGCCGCTGATAATCGCCAGGGTGCTCGTGTCGCTGTCAAATACAGAGTTGAGCCCCTGCGGCTCCTGGGGTGGATCTCCGAGGAAGGGATCACCGGTCTTCCAGATCGCATCCGCAGAGGCCGCGCGGCCATAGCCGGCGAAGGTCCAGAAATTCGAGCCGCTAAACGGTCCCTTCTCTTTGTGGTTCTTCTCGATCAGCGCGTATATCTCCCCGAGAAAGCGGTCCCTGTATTTGGTGCTTGCCTCGGGAGAGTAGCTTCCGCCATCCCGTTCCACACCGAATTCCTCCAGCACCAGCGGTTTGTCGAGACGCCCGGCGATCTCTATATGCTGTTGCAGGTAATCGCGGGATTTCCGCAGTGCTTCGGGATAGGTGGAATCCGGGTCATTGATGTCGAACCAGCTCCAGTTCTTGATCCACAGGTGTACGGTCAGGTAGTCGATGTAAGGAGTGTCGTGAGCCGCAGTGTACAGATCGGCGCGCTGCTGGCTGCCCATAATGCCCTCACTGCCACTGCTCACCAACTGCCTGGGGGCGAGCTGTTTGATGGCTTTGGCGGTGTCGTTTATCCAGCCTATATAGCTTTGCGCCCTCTCCTCACTATAGGAGGCATCGCTGCCGGGCCGGGGCTCGTTGGCGAGTTGCCAGGACATGATGGTTGGATCGTCCCGGTATTTCTTGCCGGTTAGGTGATTGGTACGCGATGTCAGTTCGGCGATGGCTTGCCGGTACTGTTTCTGGCAGGGCGCGCAGCGATAGAAACCCGCAGACTTATCCATGAACTGATTCCATTCCCCATCCACGTCCGGGTCGTGAATTTTTCCCCCGTTGTGCCAGGCCAGGTATTGGGACATACCGCCAGACCACTGCCAGAAGTTGGTCAGGTAGAGCACCGCCTTCATGTCCCGCTTGGCCATCTCCACCAGAAGGCGGTCGAGGCCGCGCAGCAGCTTCTCGTTGTATGTGCCGGGGCTGGTGATAAAGGCGGGTTTCACGCTGCGGCTCAGCTCGCTCAGTTCGGACAGCGCCAGTACCCGAAGGTTGGTGATCCCGTTGTCCCGCAGGAAATCCAGCTCCCGGACCAGCCTTTCCGGGTCAGCATGTCCCAGGTAGGCCCCGTGCCAGTAGTTGGTTCCGGCATAGGCGTAGGCCCGGCCGTCGATACTGAAGTGGCCATCCTCGACGGTGACAAAGCCATCGGGGGCCCGGGCCTCCGCGAAGCCGCCGAGAACGGCGGTTAGCAGAACTGCGAAAAGTGTGGCGATATTTCTACGATTCGGCATTTTTGGTTATCTCTCTTTTCCTATTTTGTGTTTTATTGGGAAATAATCCTACCGGTGGTCTGAACCGTTGGTCGGGTATTGAGCGGGACCACCGGAGCCTTCGCCATTCAACCACATTTATGTAACCGGTTACAGTCCGTGACGCTTCTTTTTTTTGCCTCAATTTGCCTCAAGATGGCGCTTGGCACAAAAGGATTGCTCCGGGCTGGTGCTTGTTATAGTCTGGACATGGAACCGGTTACATTATGGAGTACCAGCCGGCTTCGTTGTGGGGAATCCAGGATTTCCGGGGGATGCAGGCTTGTTTCCCATGCTCAGGACTGGATATGTAACCGGTTACACATTATTGACGACTGCGGAAAGTTAAGCATCGCAGTCTAGGCGTCGTGGTATGCAGTAACGCCTCAATAGGGGGGGAGTGGCCGCTACAAATAATAATTATGAGACCCTTAATTACTAACAATAAAATTGTATAAGGAGCTTCCAGATGAGAAAAAGCCATTCGCTTTCCACGCACAGGAGTGCCCTGGCGCTAGCCATCGGCGTTGCGACGGCAGGCCAATTCAGTTACGCCCAAGACTCCACCGAATCCCCGGCTGATGAAGATCTGGGGCTGGAAGAGGTTATTGTTCTCGGGGTGCGCCAATCCCAGGCCAGGGCCATTGATATCAAGAGGAATTCGGACCGCATCGTCGATTCCATCGTCGCCGAAGATATCGGTAAGCTGCCGGATCTAACCATTACCGACTCGCTGCAACGGGTAACTGGTGTACAGATCAACCGCGAGGCCAATGAAGGTACGTCCCTTAATATTCGCGGTATGCCCCAGGTAATGACCACCCTAAACGGTGAGCAGTTTTTAAGCCCCTGGAGTATTACCGATATCGGCGCCAACTATTCTGACATCCCCGCCGGTATGATCAGTAGTGTGGATGTGTATAAATCCCAATCGGCCTCAATGGTGGCGGGCGGTATTTCGGGGGCAGTGGATTTAAAAACCATATCGCCTCTCTCGATGGAGGAGGGAATTACCTCCAAGCTGCGGACCGAGGGCTCAATGGGCAGTCGCTCCAAAAATGAGGTGCAACCCGACGGCAGCACCGACACCCGCGATCCTGACTATAACATCAGTGGCTTTTTCGGGTACAAGCACAGCGACGCTTTCGCCTTTAACGTGGGGCTGTTCAGCTCGGAGAGCTACAACGCCAACTACTCGATGAATCAAGAACCGCAGTTCGGGTTTTTGAATCGCCAGAATGGTACGCCCACCGATCCCCTGGATCTTGACGGAGACGGTGATTTAGTGAACGACTGGTATCTGGTGTCGGAAACTTTCGGTGCTTCCAGCAGCTTCGTCACCCGCGAGCGTGAAGGTGGCTCAGTCAGTCTGGAGTTGCAAATCAACGATAACCTTAATCTGCGCGGCGATGCCTTTTACACCCGTATGGATCAGTACAATCGCGGTGTGCGGGTCGCTTTTAGTGCTAAAAGTGCGTTTAGCTCATACCAAGTAAACGGCGTACCGGGTACCGAATCCGATCTGTACGATGCTTTGGAAGAGGGCTCGGTGTTCAGCGAGGGCGGGCAGTTTTCCTATACGGATGAAAATGGTCAGCCCCAGGCGGCCACTATCCACAGCCTGCGCGTGGCCGATGTGTTGGCGCCCGACTTTATTACTACCTCGTCCAACGCGATTGACAAAACCGCAGCGCTGAATACCAATATCCAGTTGGACTACACCAATCACGAAAACCTGACGGTAACTGCACGCTATATTCACGCCGAGGCGGAAAAGCGCTACCGCAACGCCTCCATGCAGCAAGGCACCCCGGCCTGGACGTGGGTGGACGTGGATGGCGTCCCGGGTAAGGACGAGATTGATCCCTACCCGGTGACCGTGGATTACACCGGCGCTTATCCGTCCTTTCAGTACAACAAGGATGTATCAGATGCCAATCTCTTGGGTACATATCAGGCTATTGCCACTGGCAGCAACACCGAGGGCAACCTTGATGTGGCCCGGGTGGATGCCAACTTTGAATTTTCCGATAGCAGCTTCTTTGAATCCGCCGACTTCGGGGTACGCTATGGTGTGCGTGAGGCGGATTACACGGAGTATTATTATGTGACCCCCACTCAGCGCTACCCGAATGATCAGCGTATTCCCATCGACAAGCGCAACCAGTTGTATAGCGGCAACCGCGTTTGGCAGCGCTATCCGGACTGGCGTCTGTTCAACTACGATGATGAACCAGAAGAGCTGCGCGAAGCGGGTTTGTACAACAATGGCTTTACCGCGGCTGATACGGCGGTATTCACCGATTTCGGGCCCTTTCCCGGCTTTGAAAGTGGTGTGTCGGCCCTGGACCCGGCGCAGTGGGATTCGCCCCTGGAATTTATGAACCGCCTTTACCCGGGCACTCGCACGGTGGAAGATCCCGCCTATGCCTATAACGTTGAAGAGGCCTCGGCAGAAGTGCATGGCCAGTTGAACTTCGCCTCAGATTATGGCCTCTTTGGTGTGCCTTACAATGGTAACTTCGGCTTAAAAATCATGCAGACCGAGCGCAGGGTAGAGCGCAATACAGTGCCCGAAGTACTGGATGTGTTTAACTCCATCGGCGCGGTGGATTATCAAAAGCTGGCGTTCGTTTACGATATCGAATCCAGGGAGCGTTCCTTTACGCAGTACCTGCCATCCTTTAACCTGAATATGTTTCCTGTCGAGGATGTGGTGGTACGTTTTGCGGGCGCGCGTACGACCTCGCGCAACGATCTGCAGAATGTCGGCTCCGGACTCAGTTTGTGGTACACCGATTGTGAAAAAACCGATGAGAATGGCGATCGTGTATTGATTGTCAACGATGCAGGCAACCTGGTGGGTGAAACAGTGACCTGTGTCGGTGGCGGTAGCGATAATGGCAACATTGATATTGATCCGTGGGTTGCCGATGTCTACAACACCTCGGCCGAATGGTATTTCAATGAAGATGCCATTCTGGGTGTGGGCCTGTTCTATATGGATGTGGGTACTTCGGTGAGAAGCTTTCAGGAGCGGCGCCGCTTTGTGGATGGCGACGGGATTGATCGGGGCAACACCGGTAATGTCTGGGTCACGGAAAATGCCGGCGGTTCGTCGCTCTATGGTGTTGAGTTCGGGTACCGGCAGCCGTTTACATTCCTGCCGGGCTTCCTGAGCTCTACCGGTGTTGAGTTTAACTACACCTATTCACAGAGTAAATCGGATGAGCAAGACCTTGAAGGAAACACCCTGCCGCTGCCTTCCAACTCCGAGCATCAAACCAATTTTATTCTTTGGTACGACAACGCCGGCTTTAACCTTCGTGCGGCCTACAACTGGCGCAGTGATGAATATATTGACTATGCCGGGTTAAACACCAGTGGCCAGCCGGTCAACCTGGCCCAGTGGGGCGAGCCAGCCGGCTACTTGGATCTGTCCATGAGCTACTGGATCAACGAGCACGTCAGCGTGTATCTAAATGGTACCAACCTGACGGCTACGGATCGCAGAAGCTACGCCCAGTACGAGGATCAATTGAGGAGCCTCAACGTGCAAGAGCGTCGCTATGCGGCGGGTATTACCTTGACCTTCTGAATCCGGTAACAAGGCATATGTTCCGCGCCTGGCGCGGGAGCCAAAAGAATAATGACGGAGCTTGGATATGAAAATCAAATTATTACCATGGGTAGCAATCGCTGGTGCGTTGACTTTAACGGGGTGTGGCGGCAGCGATGGGCTGCTGGGTGAAGACAAAGATGTTGACATGATGGAACCGGAAACCGGTGTGGAAGATCCCGCCGACCGTCCGCGCCCCCCGGAAAATGAGCCCACCATGACCACCGGGGAAGAGTTTTTACTGGATGTGGCGGACAATCCGGTGTTTTTGCGCGGCGTTGCCCTGGCATATTACCAGGACACTGCGCAAATGATCCAGGCCATTGAGCCTATTGCCGCAACCGGTGCCAACGCGGTGCGCTTGATGATCACCAGCGATGTAACCGCCGATCAGTTGGACGGTGCGCTGAGCACCATTGCCAGTAATAATATGGTGGCGGTGGTGAGCCTCACCGATGATGGCTCGGCGTTGCATTGCCAGGAAGATCCCAATGCGATTATCGACGCGGTAAATACCCTGTGGTTGGACAAGTGGATTCCAGTACTGGCGCAGGATCGTTATCAGGGCCGGATGATCATCAATATCGCCGACGGTTGGGGTCCCATGGGGGTTTTCAACGCCTCCAGCCTGGGTTACCAGGAGTATGTGGATACTTATAAAGCATTGATTCGCCGCTTCCGCGAGGCGGGCTTTAAACTACCGCTGATGATCGATGGCGCCAATTGCGGCCAGGATTTTAACGCCTTCCTGGTGGGCCGTGGTGGCGAACTGCTGGCTGCCGACAGCGAGCAGAACCTGATCTTTGCCGCCGATGGTGACGGCCAGCGCTGGGATAGTGCTGATAAAATTATTTCGGCCAATACCCTGCTTGCGCAAGAGGGTGTGCCTTTTGTAATGAACGCCTTTGCGGGTTCGGAAACGGGCGACTTCCCGGTAAACCAGAGTGACTTTATGGCGCAGTCGGTGGGCGATACGGCCCTGACGGTGGATGCCTCCTGGGCCAGCAGCGAAGACGGCGTAGGCTACCTGAACGCTTTTGGTGAAACCCTCGACCTAACCGGTGGGGCCACCTCCCTGGACGTGTTTATTGACCGCCGCTACCTGGAGTTTATGCGTGTGGCTCCCGGGAGCTCCAACTATGCACCTAATGGAACCACCGGCATTGCCATTTATCTGATGGACGCTGATGGCAACCGATTGCGTTTGGGCATGTCGCTGGCCAAAGAGCTGCGGGAAAACACCTGGAACAAGATGCGCTTTGATGTACCTGCGGAAATTGATCCGGCTAACCTGATGAACGGCGCCACCGAGTTTGATCAGACCGCGGTAACGCATGTCGGTGTGGAAATTCTCGCCAATGGTAAAGCCGATGCCGCCGAGGGTGAGATCAAGTTTGACAATCTGAACGTGTTCCCCGGCGTACCGCCCATGTTTACCTCCGAGTTCAATACCGACGACGACTCAGAGCAGTGGATGGTTGATGGCGCTGACTCATGGGTGGCCGATGGCAGTTTGCAGGCATTGCCAACCGACGGGCAGGTGAACTACCAAATGGCCGCCTGGAATGGCGACGCCATTGGCCAGATCGATTTCAGCAAGACCCTGAATGTCACCGCGCGTATTTTCCTGCCCGAGGAGTATGCCACCGATCACGCCGGTATGTGGATGAATGCATTCGGTCAGTTTGGTGAAGGCTGGTCGTGGAATTCGGTATCGGTGGGCGCTGCTCAACTGGTGCCGGGTGAATGGGCTGAACTGAAGTACACCATGAACTTCAATGAAACTGTAGAGCCGCCGTCGGATATTTATATCGCTCAGGCGTTTGGCTTACAGGTCGGGGGGATCACCACACCCAAATCCGAGCCAATTCTGATTGATTCCTTTGTGATTGAAGACCCGTCGGCGCGACCCACCAAGATTGTGACCGACACCCAGTATAAGGCGACTTTCAGCAGTGGTTTGAACGGTTTCCAAAACGCTGGCTGGGACGGCGACCAGGTTGAGTTGGCCAATGTGGATGGTGAGTTGGTTGCAACAGTTCCCGCAGGTGACAGCGGTGCGGTCAATAAAGCCGATGTAAACTCGGTACCAGAGATTAACTTTGGCGGCAACCTGACGGTGAAAGCCCGGTTGTTCCTGCCCGAGACCTTTGCCGGTAGTGACTTTTGGATACAGTTTTTCTTCCAAAGTGGTAGCTGGCAGCACTTCTCTGTCGGAGCGGTTGATATGGAGGCGATCGATTACGGTGAGTGGAATGAGGTGGAGTTTGAAATCACCGATGAAGACTACCCGGAGGACTTTGCCCGGACTCTGTCGCCGCAGATGTTTGGCTTTCAATACGGCGACACCGTGGCCGGTGAGTTTAAGCTTGACGATATAGAAATCATCGGCGACAAAGTTGTCGATGATTTACAGCCTATCTATGAGCAGGGCTTTGACACGGCAGCTTCGGTAGAGGGTCTGGAGGTTGATTTCACCTTAGGTGCGCTGGACGCCGGTTCTATGGTTGCGGCTAAATCCCTCGGCTGGCATGTGGTGCCCTTTGGCTGGACGGCAACCACCTGGTATGACGCATCCGCATTGACCATCACCGAAGATGTGCTGGGCGAGCTGTTGACCGAGCGCGGTGAGGAAGTGGTTAATGGCCCCCATGGCATTACCGCCACCTCATTGCCGGTGATCTTCGAGTAATCCCCAGGGCGCATTCACCTGCGCCCATTCCTTCAAGGCGCTTTGTCGGTAATCTGCCGCCAAAGCGTCGAGCCTATCAGGCTTTGGTAGTTCGCCCTTCACAATCGGACACAACTTTGTGGTGCAAGCTTGGGGCGGGGGCCTGTTCCCCGCCTTTTTTTTTCCTTTCCACCGCCGCGTTCCGACATGCTGGCGCATTTCTGTGCTGTTTCTATAACTTATTGTTTTTATTGATCTTTCTCAGTTCCAGTTTCCACCGGAACCAAGGTGGGACCGGGCCACCTTGCGCCTGTTTGCCAAGGTGGGACGACGGCGGGCCGCCGTGGGAGGAGTATAAGCTGGCACCAGATAGCGCTATCCTTCGGGCTTCCCCCGGGGGAGGCATCCGCATAAACACAAAATAACGACGTGATGATGGGGAGAGAACTTCATGAACAATCAAACCGGGTTTAGGAAGAAATCCATAGCCGCGGCCATCGCCTGCGTCCTCTCCGGCGTACCCCTGGCGCAGGGCCAGGAGAAAACGGCGCTGGAAGAGGTCGTCGTGGTGGGTATCCGCGGCAGTCTGCAGCGCGCCATGGACGTCAAGCGCGATGCCCGGGGCGTGGTGGATGCCATCTCCGCCGAGGACATCGGCAAGATGCCGGACACCAACCTGGCGGAGTCGCTGCAGCGTATCACCGGCGTGTCCATAGACCGGCAGAACGGCGAAGGCAGCCGGGTCACGGTGCGCGGCTTCGGCCCGGACTACAACGTGGTGACCCTGAACGGCCGGCAGATGCCGGCGGCCAATATCGAGGCCACCAACGCCTCCGCTTCCCGCTCCTACGATTTCGCCAACCTGGCCGCCGAGAGCGTCAGCGCGGTGGAAATCTACAAGACCGGCAGGGCCGACCTGTCCACCGGCGGCATAGGCTCGGTTATCAATATCCGCACCGCGCGCCCCTTGGAGCAGGACGACCTGGTGCTGAACCTGAGCGCCAAGACAACCCACGACACCTCCAATCAGGAAGGGGACGACTGGACGCCGGAGATGTCGGGCATCTTCAGCACCAAATTCGCCGGCGACACCATCGGCGTGGCCCTGACCGGCTCCTATTCCGAGCGCCACAGCGGCTTCGCCAAGGCGGAGACGGGCCCCGGCTGGTACACCATCCAGGGCGGCCAGGGCGACTGGGGCTCCATCGCGCCGGACAACCCCAACTTCGTGAACGCGCCCCAGGAAGGCGATATCTACTCGGTGCCGCGGGGCGTCGGCTACAACTTCACCGAGGTGCAGCGCGAGCGCACCAATGCCCAGTTGACCCTGCAGTGGGCCCCGTCCGACAATTTTGAAGCCATCGTGGACTACACCTACGCCGAGCAGGACGTAGAGCAGCAGTACAACGCCATGGGCGCCTGGTTCAACGGCATTCCCCTGGAGGGCGAGTTCACCCAAGGCTCGGGCAACGGCAGCGTGGTGGCGCCAGTGATCTACGCCGACGGCAGCGGTCCCGACGTGACCTTCAACGCCGGCGAGTGGGGCAGCGTCAACGAGAACAAATCCCTGGGCGTGAACCTGGCCTGGCGCCCCAGCGACCGCTTGAGCCTGGCCTTCGACTACCACAACTCCAGCGCGGAGAACGGCGCGAAGGACGGCCGAGGCACCAACAACAATATCGCCGGTGTCCAGTACAACCGCGCCGCCACCCGGGTGAACTACGGCTACGATCTGCCCGCCACCAGTTTCGAATTTATCGACGGCCAGGAATTCGATCCGGCGCAGATGCTCACCTCCGGCAGCAGCTTCCGCAACAGCTACATGGAGCACGAGATAGAGCAGGCGAAGTTCGACGGCGGCTTCGAGTTTGACTTCGGCGCCATCAAGAGCATCGACTTCGGCCTGGCCTACCTGGAATCGACCAACCGCTCCGCCTTCGCCAACGCCCAGCGCGACACCTGGGGCGGCTACCCGAATCTGGAGCCCGATCAGGAGGACAACCGGCACCTCTTGTACCCGGACGACATCTTTGTGCGGAAGAGCATGGCCGACGCCCTGGACCAGTTCGACAGCGCCGACAGCCCGGAGATGACGCCCTACTACTACGCGGCGGACTTCCAGGGCATGATCGACGCCATCTCGGCCATTGCCGCGGCCAACGGCGAGACCATCAGTCCCTGCGGCACGGTGCTCTGCGCCAGCGACGACTTCACCACCGACCGCACCGCGGTCGAGGAGCAGACCGGGGCCTACACGCAGGTGAACCTGGCCTGGGAAGAGGCCGCTATGCCGATGCATCTGGTGGTGGGCCTGCGCTACGAGGACACCAAGGTGGACGCCAGGGCGCTGGTGCCAACCTACGAAACCCTCGCCTGGAGCGGTGACAACGAGTTCACCGCCCAGGCCAATGGTGAGACCGTCGAGCGGCGGGACGGGGCCTACAGCAACTGGCTGCCGAACCTGGACTTCGATATCTCGGTGACAGAGGACCTGGTCGCCCGCGCCTCCCTCAGCAAGACCATTACGCGTCCCGGCTATAGCGATATCCAGGGAGGCCAGACCATCGATCCCCTGGTGCGTTTCACTGGCGGTACCTCCAATCTCGGCAATCCCGACCTGGACCCGCTCGAGTCCACCAACTTCGACCTGTCCGCCGAGTGGTACTACGCGGAGAGCAGTTACCTGTCCGTGGGTTACTACAAGAAGGACGTGGACAATTTCATCGGCCAGACCTCGTTCCAGGAGACCACCTTTGATCTGGCGCATCCGGCACATGGTCCACGCTACGAGCAAGCGGTGGCCGACTTGGGCACCGACGATGCGGCGGCGGTGCGCGCCCATATGAACGCCCTGTACGGTGAACCCGTCACCGGTTCTGTGGACGAGGGGGACTCACTGGCAGTATTCACCGTGATCACCCCGGTCAACGTGGAAACCGCCAGGATCGACGGCTTTGAAGTGGCCTTGCAGCACATGTTCGGCGAATCCGGCTTTGGCACCATCGTCAACTTCACCACCGTCGATGGCGACATCGCCTACGACAACTTCAACACCAACAAAGGTGAAGGTGTCGAGAACCAGTTCGCGCTGCTGGGCCTGAGCGATTCGTTCAATGTTATCGGTTTTTACGACAAGAACGGCATTCAGGCGCGTATCGCTTACAACTGGCGCGACGACTTCCTGACCGGCACCTTCGACGGCAACGGCGAGCGCAACCCGGTGTACACCGAGGCCTACGGCCAGTGGGACCTCAACGTGAGTTACGACGTCAACGATGATCTCTCCGTGTTCGCGGAGGGCATCAACGTCACCAACGAGACCCAGCGCTTGTACGGTCGCCATGAAAATATGATGATCGGCGCCATACAAACCGGTGCCCGGTACAATCTGGGCGTGCGTTACAGCTTCTGAGGTGTCCTGGCCGCAGGCCTCTTTTGTAGGAGCCTGCTTGCAGGCGAACAGCTACAGAGTTCCGTTCTTGTTCGCCTGCAAGCAGGCTCCTACAGGGTGCTGGGTCTTAACTCAACCGCATTGCGGCTGGCCACCATCCACTTTGCATTTGTTGAGAGAGGATCTGCCATGCAGCAGGCTTCATCACCAAAATCCATTCCGGTGCCGACCGGCGAGCGGAACCGGGCCGGATGAACTACCCGGATTTCATTCCCGCGGCGGAAACCCGGGACGACGTGACCCCGGAGGAACTGCCCGCCGCCATCGCCGGCCGCACCACGCCCCTGCTGATAAAGGGCGCGGTGGCCCACTGGCCCGTGGTGCGGGCGGCGCAGGCGGGTCGCCTGGGCGACTACCTGGCCCCCTTTGATCAGGGCCGGCCGCTGGTGGTATTTCGAGCCGAGGCCAAAACCCGGGGCCGCATCTTCTACAACGACGCCATGGATGGTTTCAACTTCGAGCGCACCACCGGCCGGCTGCTGCCCACGCTGCGGGAACTGGAGCGCAAGGCCACCGGCGGCGACCACTGCTACGTGGGCTCCACGCCCGTAGACCATCACCTGCCCGGCCTGCGGGCGCACAACGACCTGGAGCTGCCGGACTGCCAACCGCTGGTGTCCCTGTGGTTCGGCAACCGCTCGCTGATCCCCGCGCACTTCGACCTGCCCAATAATCTGGCTTGCGTGGTGGCCGGGCGCCGCCGCTTTACCCTGTTCCCGCCGGAGCAGGTGGCCAACCTGTACCCGGGACCGCTGGATTTCACCCCCGCCGGCCAGGTCGTCAGCCTGGTGGACTTCCATGCGCCGGATTTCGAACGCTTCCCGCGCTACCGCGAGGCACTCGAAGCGGCGCAGGTGGCCGAGATGGCACCCGGCGACCTGCTCTACCTGCCCAGCATGTGGTGGCACCAGGTGGAGGGGCTGGACGACCTGAACATGCTGGTGAACTATTGGTGGCGTTCCACCCCGGCCTGGACCGGTCTGCCGCAGGATGCACTGATGCACGCGCTGCTCGCCATCGGTGGCCTGCCCGAGGCACAAAGACAGGCCTGGGGAAAGCTGTTCGACCACTTCGTGGTCAACCGCGAACAGGCCACGGCGCAGATACCGCCGGAACGCCGCGGCCCCCTGGCGGACCTCGATCGGGATGCGGCCGCGCAGCTGAAAAAATTATTGATAGAAAAATTGCAGCGGATGCCCTGAGTCGAATGGTGCTGACTTGAGCGTGGGTTCTTCCGTAGGATGGGCAAAGGAGCGTAGCGACGTGCCCATCTTCCGCGGCTTTGATGGGCACGCTTCACTTTGCCCATCCTACAAAAATACCGATCTTCGGCTTAAGCCAGTGCCATTCCGCCCTGAGTCGACGGAGCAGTGCGATGATGAAACGGTGAGAAAACAATGAATCAAGCCATAAAAAAAATCGTGATCGCCGGCGGCGGCACCGCCGGCTGGATGACAGCCGCGGCCCTGTCGAAACTGATGGGCGGGGAACTGGAAATCACCCTGGTGGAATCCGAGTCCATCGGCACCATCG
Organism: Microbulbifer sp.; assembly: GCF_051659245.1. Taxonomy (NCBI): domain Bacteria; kingdom Pseudomonadati; phylum Pseudomonadota; class Gammaproteobacteria; order Cellvibrionales; family Microbulbiferaceae; genus Microbulbifer; species Microbulbifer sp. The sequence continues at coordinate 6,900 of NZ_JBOFOC010000092.1, read as the reverse complement.
GTGTGGGCGAGGCCACCATCCCCACCCTGGTGTTTTTCCACCGCCTGCTGGGCATCGACGAGGCGGAATTCCTCGCCGCCACCCAGGGCACCTACAAGCTGGGCATCCGCTTCGAAAACTGGCGCGATCGGGGTGAGGACTACATGCACGCCTTCGGTGTCACCGGCCGGGACTGCTGGGCCTGTGGCTTCCAGCACTTCTGGCTGCGCGCCCGGCAACTGGGGCTGGCCGGGGATTTCGGTGAATATTGCCTGGAGCGGCGCGCCGCCGAGGCCCACAAATTCTCCCATCTGCCCAACAACGGCCTCAACTACGCCTTCCATCTGGACGCCAGCCGCTACGCGGCTTTTCTACGCGAATTCAGTGAAGGCTTCGGCGTCAAGCGGGTGGAGGGAAAAATCTCCGAGGTAAATCTGCACCCGGACACCGGCTATATCCGCGCGCTCAAACTGGATTCGGGACGGGAGCTGGACGGCGATTTTTTTATCGACTGCACGGGCATGCGCGCGCTGCTGATCGAAAAAGCCCTGCACACCGGCTTCGAATCCTGGTCCCACTGGCTGCCCTGCGACAGCGCGGTGGCGGTGCAGACCAAGGCCGTTGAGCCGCCGGTGCCCTTCACCCGCTCCATCGCGCGGGAGAGCGCCTGGCAGTGGCGCATTCCCCTGCAGCACCGGGTGGGCAACGGCCTGGTCTACGCCAGCAGTTATCAAAACGACGAGTCGGCGCGCGAACAACTGCTGGCCAATATTGAAGGCGAGCAGCTCACCGATCCCCTGCTGATCAAATTCCAGACCGGGCGCCGGCGCAAACAGTGGCACAGGAACTGCCTCGCCGTGGGCCTGTCCAGCGGTTTCCTGGAACCGCTGGAATCCACCAGCATCCACCTGATCCAGCAGAATATAGTGCGCTTCCTGCGCTTCTTCCCGCAGACGGAGATCCGCCAGGTGGAGGTGGACGAGTTCAACCGCCAGGCGGATTTCGATATGGAGCGCATCCGCGATTTCATCATCCTGCACTACAAGGTGACCGAGCGGGCGGACACGGACTTCTGGCGCCACTGTCGGCAGATGAGTATTCCCGAAAGCCTCGCGGCCAAAATCGATATGTTCCGCGAAACCGGCCACGTATTTCGTGCGGACAACGAACTGTTCGTGGATTCCTGGCAACAGGTGATGCTGGGCCAGGGGCTGATGCCCGAGCGCTACCACTCGCTGGTGGACACCATGCCCGAGCGGGAACTCGCGGAATTTATCGGCCAAATAAAGGCCAATGTGGACAACACCCTGGCCCGGCTCAGGGAGCACAACGATTATCTGGCGGGCTTTCTGCCGGGCGGAGCGCAGCGGGTGGGATAAGCGCCTGCCACGTATCACTTCGCCAAGCACGGAAAACCGGGACGACATTTCTCCACCTTCCCCGTAAAAAGATCGCAGGCAGCAATCCCAGCCCGCTGCCGCAAACAAAAAGATAACTGCTCTCCCCTCTTCCGCTTGCGGGGGAGGGGGCGGGGGAGGGGGCTTCGACCAGAACCCCCCCTCCCCCTAACCCTCTCCCCCAAAAGGGGAGAGGGGACTATTGGGTGAGTAGTTACAAAATCAGGAGAGAAAAACCATGTCCAGAATCCTGAGAGCGAGCGCAGCCGGTGCAGCGTTCGCCCTATTGTCCGCCTGCGGCGGCAGCTCCGGCTCCGGTGGCAGCTCCGGCTCTGGCGGCAGCTCCGACTCCGGCGGCAGCGCCGGCCCCGGTGGCAATCCGCCGACCGCCAATGACACCGGAAACCAGATCCCCGCGCGCTGCCTCGAAGCGCCACTCAACAGCGGCTACTGCCTGGTGTGGCAGGACGGCTTTTCCGGCGATGCGCTGGATACCGGAAAATGGGGCTACGAACGCAACTGCGCCGGCGGCGGCAACAACGAGGCGCAGTGCTATGTGGACTCGCAGGACAACGTGTGGGTCGAGGGCGGGTTACTGCATATCCGCGCCATCCGCGAAGACGCCGTGGGGCCGGCGGAAATGGACGATCACCCGGACTACGACCCGGATGACACCAGCGGCAGCGGCAGCTACACCTCCGGGCGCCTGCGCACCCTGGGCAAGGGGGACTGGAAATACGGCCGCTTCGAAATGCGTGCAAAACTGCCGCAGGGGCAGGGCACCTGGCCGGCATTCTGGATGCTGCCCAGCGAATGGGCCTACGGCGGCTGGGCGGGCTCCGGCGAAATCGACATCATGGAAGCGGTCAACCTGAAAGTGGGCGGTGAAGACCGGATACACGGCACACTGCACTACGGCGGTCCCTGGCCCGGCAACGTCTATTCCGGCGAAGCCTACCGCCTGCCCGGCGGCGTCAACCCCGCGGACGGCTTTCACGAATATGCCGTCGAATGGGAAGAAGGAGAAATCCGCTGGTACCTGGACGGCGACCACTACGCCACCCAGACCAGCGACGGTTGGTATTCCACCACGGCCCCGGGCAATTCCAACGCACCCTTCGACCAGACATTTCACCTGATCCTGAACTTCGCGGTGGGCGGTGACTGGCCGAGCACCGTCAACGACACCGGCATCGACGAGAGCGTCTTCCCGCAACAATTCGAAATCGACTATGTGCGCGTCTATCAATGCACCGCCGATTTCGCCACCGGCAAGGGCTGCGCCAGCACCGATGGCAATTTCGTGCACAACCCCGGCCACCCGCCGCCGCAGCCGCCGGAGGAGGCCGGCGACCACCTGACGATATTCGACGGCGAAGCCCAGGCACCCTACGTGTGGGGCAGCTACACCGCGGACGGCAGCGTGGATTATGCAGTGGTGGATGCCGGCGGCGGGCGGGGCCCGGTGGCGGAGATCGTCTACAACACAGACGACGGCATCGGCTTTTTCCAGTCGCCATCCACCTACGACCTGAGCGACTACACCTATGTGGAATTCGATCTGCGCATACAGCGGGAACCGCAGGATGCGTTTGCGGCTTCGCTGGTATTTCGCGCCGACTGCGTCTGGCCCTGTACCTCCGGTGACTATCCCCTCAGCTATCCGGAAGCCGGTGCCTGGACCCGCTACCAGGTGCCGATGCTGGAGCTGGTCAACCGCGGCCTGGATGCCACCCGCGTCAACACCCCCTTGGTAATCTCCCCCGCCAGCGGCAACCAGCGCGGCGTGGTGCTGCAACTGGACAACGTAGCGCTGACCCGGTAACGACTTTCCGAAAGTCCCATTTTTTATCCGGCCCGGGGCGGAAGGTGAAATGCGTCACCTTGCCGGCCCGCTTCAAAGTGGGACGACTGATGAGAAGCGCCGGTTGAGACTACCGCTGATGAAAACCAATAAAAGTCAGCGGGGGTTTACGTGATGACCATAAATCGATTGTGGAGCGCCTGCGCCGGCCTGCTGCTGGCGGCGGGCCTGGGGGGCTGCGGCGAAAAACCGGCCGAGGAGACGCGGTTGGCGCAGGAGCCGGCACCGGTCCCCTGGCCGACGATCGCCAGCCGCGCCACCCGCGACGAAGCGCTGGAGCAGCGAATAGAAACCCTGCTCGCGCGCATGACTGCGGAGCACAAAGTGGGCCAGCTGATTCAGGCGGAGCTCAAGGAAGTTACCCCGGAAGATGTTAAAAACTACCACCTGGGAGCGATCCTGAACGGCGGGGGCGCCTTCCCCGGCAACAACAAATACGCCGAAGTGGAAGACTGGGTGGCACTGGCCGATACCTTCTACCACGCCTCCATGGACACCGGCGACGGCGGCCTGCCCATCCCGGTGATCTGGGGCACGGACGCGGTGCACGGCCACAACAACGTGGTCGGGGCCACTCTCTTCCCGCACAACATCGGCCTCGGCGCCACCCGCAACCCGGAACTGGTGCGCGATATCACCCGTGCCACCGCCCGTGAAGTGGCGGCCACCGGCATCGACTGGACCTTCTCCCCCACCCTTGCGGTGGCGCGGGACATCCGCTGGGGCCGCAGCTACGAAGCCTACAGCGAAGATCCGCAACTGGTGGCCAGGTTCGGCGCCGCCGCGGTGGAGGGCCTGCAGGGCGCGGCGGAAAGTGAAGACTTCCTGCGCGCGGGGCACATCATCGCCACCGCCAAGCACTTCATCGCCGACGGCGGTACCCTGGACGGCGTGGACCGCGGCGATGCCGCCATCAGCGAACAGGAACTGCTGGAAATCCACGCCCCCGGCTACTTCGCTGCCATCGAAGCGGGCGTACAGACAGTGATGGCCTCCTTCAGCAGTTGGCAGGGCGAAAAGCTGCACGGCCACCGCTACCTGCTCACCGAAGTACTCAAGAACAAAATGGGCTTCGACGGCTTCGTAGTGGGGGACTGGAACGGCCACGAATTTGTCAGCGGCTGCACCCGGGTGAGCTGCCCGCAGTCCATCAACGCCGGCCTGGACATGTTTATGGCCCCGGACGCCAGTTGGAAGCAACTGTACGCGAACACCCTCGCGCAAGTGAAAAGCGGTGAAATTCCCCGCGCGCGGCTGGACGACGCAGTGCGCCGCATCCTGCGCGTCAAGCTGCGCGCCGGCCTGTTCGAAGCCGGCCCGCCCTCCGCGCGCCCGCAGGCCGGAGACCGCAGCGTGGTCGGCGCCCAGGAGCACCGGGCCATCGCCCGGCAGGCAGTGCGCGAATCCCTGGTATTGCTCAAAAACAACGGCGAGCTGCTGCCGCTTGCGCGCAACAGCCGGGTGTTGGTGGCCGGCGACGGCGCCCACAATATCGGCAAGCAATCCGGCGGCTGGAGCATTTCCTGGCAGGGCACCGGCAACAGCAACAGCGATTTTCCCGGCGCCACCTCCATTTACCAGGGCATTGCCGCAGCGGTACAGAGTGCCGGCGGGCACGCGGTGCTGAGCGAAGACGGCAGCTTCGAGGACGATCCCGATACAGCCCCGGACGTCGCCATCGTCGTATTCGGCGAAGACCCCTACGCGGAAATGCAGGGGGACATTCCCAACCTGGCCTATGACTCCGAAGCCGACCTGCAACTGCTGCGGCAACTGAAAGCGCAGGGCATCCCCGTGGTATCCCTGTTCATCTCCGGGCGCCCCCTGTGGGTCAACCGGGAGATCAACGCCTCCGACGCCTTCGTCGCCATCTGGCAACCGGGCACCGAAGGCGGCGGCGTGGCCGACGTACTGTTCCGCGACCTCGAAGGCGGCATTCAATACGACTTCGTCGGCCGCCTGCCTTTCACCTGGCCCAAGGACGCCCAACCCCTGGCGGCGGGCGGGGAGCCCCTGTTCGCACTCGGGCACGGCCTCGGCTACGCCGACGAAGGCGCCCTGGCACAATTGCCGGAAGAGAGCGGACTCACCCCGCGCGACACCGCGCAGCAACTCGACATCTTCGACGGCCGCCCCCAAGACCCCTGGAGCCTGGAAATCGCCGATGCGCAGAACAACCGTCTCGCGGTAACCAGCAGCGTGGCAAAACTGAACGGCATCAGCGTGCGCGCCGTGGACCGCGACATGCAGGAAGACAGCCGCCGCCTGCAATGGCGCACCGCCGGCAGCGCCGGCTTCTATGCCAACCGCCGCACCGATCTTTCCGGCTACCTGCAAAACCGCGGCGCCCTGGTGTTCGACATAAAAGTGGACCGCCCGCCCACGGGCCGGGTGCAACTGGGCATCAACTGCGGCACCGACTGCGGCGCCACCCAGCCCATCAGCGAATTGTTGAAGAGCGCCGAACCCGGCCAGTGGCGCACCGTATCCGTCGCCCTGCAATGCCTCGCCGCCGAGGGCGCGCAACTGGATATGGTGTTGTCCCCTTTCTACCTGTCCAGCGACGGCGAGCTGGATATTTCCCTGCACCATATTCGCGTGGTGGAAAACATCGACGCGGATATCAGTTGCGGGTGACAGTTAAGGCAGCCCTTTAGCGGGGCTGCCGTTCCTTATCTTCACCGCCGACAGTGTCGGTTACCTATATTTCCTGCCTGATATTTCCTACCTGAAAAACGATCATTGAGGCCGGTATCTCTGTGCAGTCGCAGAGTGGCCGGAAATCGCAATGGAAACAAATGGTTACAGCTCTCCCCTGGAAATGGGATAGGAGGCGCGGTGATCACTTTGCCAAAAGCGAAAGCCATACCTGAATCCCCTACAATCTTGACGTGATGGGGGGTTGCGGGCATTCTGTGTGAAATTTCACCAGGAGATATCGGCCTGGGACGGAGTGGCCTTTGGGGGCCACTATATAAATGTTAGGTGTCTTAGCCATGAAGTGTATTCCGACACTGACTTTAGATACTGATTCCTCGTTTTGGGTAACACGCGAGGTGTTTGCGCAAGCGTTCGATCAAGCGGATTTCCATTGTCGAAATGCGGAGATAATCGAGAGCAACTATTCTAGGCATTGGTTTTATATCGATGATGAAGGAAGCAATCGATTCATGCCTGCCAACTGTGCAACTTATCTCTGGCGTGACCCAGTTCATTAACGGTCGTCACCGGACTGCTGTGCTATTAAAAAAGATCGATAGGATTCCCATGGCTTTTGTCGCTCGAGGTGCGCTGGATTTGGCCAAAAAGCTGGGATTGGAGCCCGTCGCTCTTAATGAGCATATTGAATTGCCGGACTTACCAATGGTTGATCGCCCGGAATACTAGGAACACACCTAACCCCCAGACACAGGGACAAATTTTCCGCTGTGCTCCAAATTTGCCCGTGCTGCGGGCGTTAATTTCCCAAGTTACCCGCAAAAAGTAGATACCTCACTACTATCAAATGAGGGTCTAATTATGGTAAGCGTCCGGTGAACTCATCTTCCCACCACGGCCAGGGGCTGTAGTTTAGGTGTCCACCTATCAACAAGTGGACACCTACTATGACTGACATCATCCCAGAGAAGACACCCACCAAGCGTCGCCGGTATTCCAGCG
>NZ_JBOFOC010000091.1:0-37795 GCF_051659245.1 Microbulbifer sp. | reverse complement strand
CCACACTAAATTCGATAGCCGCGTTGCCGCCCCAAAACGGGCCAGGCGAGGAGCGTGGTTTAGCCGGCTAAATGAGCGACGAGCAACGCCGCATGGCCCGTTTTGGGGCGCAACCCGAAGGGACGGGGCCGTTTTTCCGCAATGCTGCGTTGCAGTTCGCTTATGTGGAATGACCACACGGCGCTCACTGCGCCTTGCCTTGCGAAAAAACGGCCTCCGTCGCGGCCATCGAATTTAGTGTGGACAGGCCCTAGTTAAACGCGCAGCATGGCCCATACCGGCTCGACGCCCTCAGGCAGTCTCACGCAGCCCAGTTCGCGCCAGGGCTGGTCCGGCTGGTGGAAGTCGCTGCCGAGGGAACAGCGCAGGGGTTCACCGCCCTCCCCCGCCACCAAATCCAGTAACTGGTGCAGTTCGCGGGTCTGCACCGGATTCTGGCGGCCACAGAGCAGCTCCACGGCGCCGCCCCCCGCGTCCCGAAACTCCGACAGGAGTCGCCGCAACCGGGTGCGCGTCAGGCCGTATTTGAGCGGGTGGGCCAACACCGCGACACCACCGGCTGCCTTGATAGTGGCAATGGTATCCGCGAGCTCTGGCCAGTCCACCGCCACGTCCCCCACTTTTCCCGCCCCCAGATAGCGCTTGAAGGCCTGCGCCATATCCGCGACGTGGCCCTCCGCCACCAGCCAGCGGGCGAAGTGGGGTCTGCCCAGCACTCCGTCGGCCAGCGCCCGGGCGCCCTCCAGAGCGCCCGGGAAACCCCGTTTTTCCAGCCTGGTGGCGATATTCCGCGCGCGCTCGTCCCTCAGCCGGTCCCGCAGCTCAATGGCGACCCGCAGCGCCGTGGACTCCGGATCGATATCGAGCCCGATAATGTGCACCTGGCGCCGCCCCCAGCGGGAGGAAAACTCGATGCCCGGCAGAACCGATACACCCAGCCGGTCACCGGCTTCGCGGGCCTCGGCCACTCCCACGACGGTATCGTGGTCGGTGAGCGCCAACAGTGTCACACCGCGGGATTTCGCCCTCGACACCAGCTGTGCAGGACTTAAAATACCGTCGGATGCCGTGCTGTGGCAGTGCAGGTCCACCAGACCTGAATATGTGGTCACAGTCAGGATAACTACCCTCCGGGTGGTTACACCCGCTTTGAACGTTTACCCGGTAGCGCTGTCGAACGGCGGCCGGGGAGACCCATTCACCGCTGGCAGCGGTATCGTCAGCCGAAGTCTATCGTAAGGGATAGCGGGGCATTATCACCGGAACAGAGCATGACCGAAACCAACCCGACCACCGCAGCGACTGAGCAGAAGCCGAGGAAGGAAAGCCTTCTGGCCAACCTGCTGATCAACATCGTCATCCCCACACTGATTCTCACCAAATTGTCCGGCGACAGCTGGCTGGGCACCAAGTGGGCCATCGTGGTGGCGCTGGCGTTTCCGCTGCTCTACGGCCTGCACGACCTGTACCGCTCCGGCAAGGTCAATTTCTTTTCCGCCCTGGGCACTATCAGTGTCCTGCTCACCGGCGGCATCAGCCTGCTGGAACTGGACGCCGAATATATTGCGATCAAAGAGGCCGCTATCCCCGGCCTGCTTGGGATCGCCACCGTGGCCTCCCTCTATACCCGCTGGCCACTGGTAAAGACCCTGCTGTACAACGACCGAATCCTCGACACCGGCAAAATCGCCCGCGCCCTCGCCGGCAAAGGCACCGAGAGCGCCTTCGAGCGCACTCTGCAGCAGGCCTCCTGGATGATTGCGTGCTCTTTCTTCCTATCCTCCACACTGAATTACATACTGGCCAAGGTACTGCTGCAAAGTCCCCCCGGCACCGAGGCCTTCAACGAGGAACTGGGCAAGATGACCGCGCTCAGCTTCCCGGTGATCGCCCTGCCGGCCACCGCTATATTGATGCTGGTGCTGATTTTTCTGTTTCGACGGATCGGCAAACTGACCGGGTTGAAACTGGAAGAAATCATGGTCCAGCAATAAACCGACACAACAAATAAGAGCAAAAGATATAAATATGTGGTACGCCATTATCAGTGAAGACGTCGACAACAGTCTGGCACTGCGCAAAGGCGCGCGGCCCGACCACCTGGCCCGCCTCAACCGCCTGAAAGACGAGGGGCGCCTGCTCCTCGCCGGCCCCCACCCTGCGGTGGACAGCGAAGACCCCGGCGAAGCCGGCTTTAGCGGCAGCCTGGTGGTAGCGGAGTTTCCCTCGCTGGAAGACGCCAGAGCCTGGGCGGATGCCGACCCCTACGTCGGCGCCGGTGTCTACGCCTCAGTGGTGGTCAAACCGTTCAAGGCCGTATTCCCATAAACCGCAAACACTTTTAACCGATAAAAAAGCTGTATCAGAAATGATGAAAAAACTGACCGGCATAGCGGCGGCTGCATTGCTCGCCGCCAGCACTTTCACCGTCGCACAGACTGGCAGCACTCGCTATATCACCGATGAACTGCACGTTCCCATGCGCTCGGGCAAAGGCAACGAATTTCGCATCCTGCACCGCGGCCTGCCCAGCGGCACCAAACTGACCCTGCTGGAAGACGACCCGAACGAAGGCTGGGCGCGGGTGCGCATCCCCGAGGGCGAAGAGGGCTGGGTGCGCCGCCAGTACCTGGTGGCGGAGCCGGTGGCGGAAATCAAGCTGCAGCGGGCGGAGGCCAACCTCGCGCGCTTCGAGAAAATGGAAGGCAACCTGGGCGGGGAAGTCCGCCGCCTGGAAGGGGAAAACCACAAGTTGAATACCGCCCTGCAGGCAGCGCAGGAAAAATCCCGGCAACTGGAAAAAGAACTGAATGAGCTGAAAGCTCTCTCTGCAGACACAGTGGCGCTCAACCAACGCCACCAGAAACTGTTGCACCAACACGAACTGCTGAAGCAGGAGCAGATAATGGCGGAGGCGGAAATCCAGCGCCTTTCCGGCAGCGACACCCAGAAGTGGTATATGTACGGTGCCCTGTCCGTCGGCCTGGGTGCTATCCTGGCCATGATAGCGCCGCATCTGCGCCCGCGCCGGCGGCGCTCAGAATGGGCCAATTGAATGCGGACAAATCGGCAGGACGCCGATTTGCACAGCCGAACGGCTGCCCGCGAAGCGGGTGAGGCACAGGGATGTGCCTAATAAATGATGAATGCGGAATGCGGAATGCGGAATAGATTCGCAGCCGCCTGAGCCCCCAACGGAATTGAAGAGAGGCGCAAAGATGCGTGTATTGCTCGCGATAATTTTAACCGGCTTTCTCGCCCTGCCGGCGCTTGCCGAAAACCCACAGGTGGAACTGCAAACCGACCTCGGCGGCATCCAGCTGGAACTCTATAAAGACAAGGCGCCGGCCACGGTGGAAAACTTCCTCGCCTATGTGGATAGCGGCTTCTACAACGGGGTAATATTCCACCGGGTGATCCCGGGCTTTATGGTCCAGACCGGTGGAATGACTTTCGATTTCCAGAAAAAGGAAACCCGGGAGCCCGTGGCCAACGAGTCCGCCAACGGCCTCAAGAACCTGCGCGGTACCGTCGCCATGGCCCGCCTGAACGACCCGGACAGCGCCACCGCACAATTCTTTATCAACCTGGTGAACAACGGCCACCTGGATGCGCAAAAGGACAAACCCGGCTACACCGTGTTCGGCAAAGTCGTCAAGGGGATGGGTGTGGTGGACAAGATAGTCGCCGAACCCCGCGGCCTCTACCGGGCCTTTCCCGCCGCGCCCAACACCCCCGTGCGCATACTGAAGGCAAAACGTCTGAAGCAAAGCCCGGAAGCGGACGGTAATAAAGGGGAATAACCGGTGATAGCCCTCAGTGTCAATCTCAATAAAATCGCGCTGATCCGCAATTCCCGCGAGGGTAACTACCCGGACGTGGCCGCCCACGGCCGCGTGTGCCTCGACGCCGGCGCCCAGGGCCTGACCGTGCACCCGCGCCCGGACCAGCGCCATATCCGCCCCGGCGACGTGCGCGAGCTGGCCGAACTGTGCCGGAACCGCGAGGGGATCGAATTCAATGTCGAGGGCAACCCCTTTGCCGAGCCCCTGGAAGACTACCCGGGGCTGATCCCGCTGGTACTGGAAACCCGGCCGGACCAGTGTACCCTGGTGCCGGACAGCAAGGATCAACTCACCTCGGATCACGGTTTCGACCTCAAACGCGACGGCGCCCGCCTGAAGCCGATAATCGCCGAACTGAAGGCGGCCAAAGTCCGTGTAAGCCTGTTTATGGACCCGGACTTGGAGCAGATAACACTGGCAGGGGAAGTGGGCGCCGACCGGATCGAGCTCTATACCGGCCCCTACGCCGAAGCTGTGGCCCGGCAATCCGGCGATATCGACGCTATTTTCGCCGCCCACAGTGCCGCCGCGGAACACGCGCGCCAGTCGGGGCTGGGAGTCAACGCCGGCCACGACCTCAACCTGATCAACCTGCCGCGTTACCGCACCCTGCCTGGCCTGCAGGAAGTTTCCATCGGTCATGCGCTGACCGTGGACGCCATCAGTATGGGGCTGGACAATGCGGTAACCGCCTATCTCAATTGCCTGAGCGGCAATTAATTAATTTTTGTAAGCGCGGCTGCAGGATGGGCAAAGCGGGCATAGCCAGTGCGCACATCGTTTTTACGGACTTTGTGATGGGCACGTCGCTTCGCTCCTTTGCCCATCCTACAACGATCCAATGGCCAATATCAGGCCATTTTTCAGGTGGGCGTTAGCCGATGTCCTTGACTCTCAATATTGTCGGCGCCGGCAAACTGGGCCAAACCCTCGGCCGCCTGTGGCAACAGCTAGGATTTTTTCAGATCCATTCCATTTGCAACCGCTCTCGGCAGAGTGCCGATGCCGCACGGAATTTTATCGGCGCGGGCAGTGCCTGCGAATCAATTGCGGCAATGGGCGATGCGGACTGCTGGCTGATAGCCGCCGGCGACGGGCAGATCGCCGATGTTGCCGCGCAGTTGGCCCCCCGTATGAATGGCAGAGACTGCACCGTGATTTTCCACTGCAGCGGCGCACTCAGCTCGGAAATTCTCTCCCCCTGCCAGCCGGCGGCAATCGCCAGCGCCCATCCGGTGCACAGCTTTGCCGATCCGGAAAAATCCCTGCGCAGCCTCGCCGGCAGTACCGTGGCGCTGGAGGGGGAGTGGCCCGCAATCGAGTTGTTGCAGCGCGCCTTCACCGCCCTCGACTGCGAACTGCTCACCATCGACAGCAGCAAAAAAGCTCTTTATCACGCCGGCTCGGTATTCGCCTGCAATTACCTCACTGCGCTGATGGATCTGAGTCTGCGCACATTCTCCTCCGCCGGTATCGAACGGGAACGGGCACTGGAGCTGCTCAAGCCCATAGTGCTGCAGACCGCCGGGAACAACATGGCAATGGGCCCGGAGCAATCCCTCACCGGCCCCATTGCGCGAGGCGACGTGGATACGGTGCGCAGACAGCTGGCCGCGCTGGCGCAAACCGATACCCAACTGACCCGGTGCTACCGCCAACTGGGCCTCGCCTGTGTGGAATTGGCCCGACGCAATCAACTGCCCGGGCCGCTGGCCGAAGAATTGATCGACTTACTGAGTGAACCATCCCGGTGAAAGATTCTCCCCAAGATCGAAAAAGACAGTATCTCAAAAAGCGCGCTTTCTACGACAGCCTGCTCACCATCTACGGGCGCAAGCCAGTACTGGAGGCACTGGAAGACCTGACCCTGCCGGTACACAAGCTGCACCTGGCGGAAAGCAACCGCCGCGACCAGCTGATCACTCGTATCGAGCAACTGGCGAATGAGCGGCGCATCGAAATCGCCTACTGGGACCGCAAGGGGCTCTCCCGGATTTCCAAGAACACACGCCAGGACCAGGGCGTGGCCCTGGACCTGGCCCTTCCTCACTACGGCAGGGCGGAGGAATTTTTACGCACTGCCGACAAACCCTATGAACTGCTCGCCCTGGACGGCATCACCAACCCGCAAAACCTTGGCATGATTATCCGCTCCGCCTGTGCCGGTGGCATCGACGGCATTATCCTGCCGAGCAAGGGCTGTGCACAGATAGATCCACTGGTCATCAAGGCCAGCGTCGGCACCCTGTTCAAAATGCGCCTGCTGCGCTGTGACGACCTCGCTCCCACCCTGGCGGAGTTCGCTAAAACCGGCGCCCGCATCTGCGCCCTCAGCTCCCATGCCAAAGATACCCTGGGGGAACTGAACGACGGCGAAGCCACGATTTTCGTACTCGGCAATGAAACCCACGGTGTCAGCGACGCCGCCGCCAAGACCTGCACCCACAGTCTGCGCATCCCCATGCGCAACGGTGTCGAAAGCCTCAACGTTGCGGTGACCGCAGCACTGATCTGCTTTCGGCACCAGCTGTAACGAGCGGTGGCCACACGCAAGGTACTCGCTAGCAGCCTTCCCTGGGGCGCAGGCCGGCCCGGCCATCCATGGCCGGTCGCACAAAAGCGCCGGGAGCGCTTTTGGTCAGCTTCAGCTGACCCGAAGGGCGAAGCACAGGGACGTGCTTCGCAAAACCGCGCGGCGAGTAGTGGCCACGCGCAAGGTACTCGCTAGCAGCCTTCCCTGGAGCGCAGGCCGGCCCGGCCATCCTTGGCCGGTCGCAAAACTGCGCGGCGAGCAGTGCTCGCCATACGCGCAGTTTTGCCCACAGAATCTGTGGATATCTCTGTGAGCAAACCCCGGGAAAATCCCGCCAGCGCCCATGACTTCGTTGTAACCCTTTTGTGAAGAAAATTTAACCAAAGTCAGAAATGGTTAAAAATCAATGAGTTACAAACTGTAATAAATCGGACTTGGCAAGAAATTTTGCTAACTGATGGGCTTGCGGTGGAGAGTTGACACTGTGGAAAGCTTGTCAGGTACAGGCGTGCCTCGGCACTTTTTAGAAACTTATACCGAATTGCACGCCGAGCACGGTGGCATCGGCGATCCTTCCGGTGCCGCCGGGGTTCTTGATGAACTGGATATCGGGCTGGATGTAGGCGTAGGGGGCCACCTGGATGCGGTGTCCGAGTTCGAAGACCATTTCGTAGTCGACCTCACTACCCCCAGCGGCAACCTGCTCGTCGGAATAGTCGTCGCTGAACTGCCCGTAGGTCACGAAGAAAACGGTGCGGTCGTCCGGGCGTTCGGCGAATAGGCCCTTGTAGTGAACGCCGAGGCTGGACTGCACCGGCATAATCGCCACTTCCTCCCGGGAGGTGTAGGCCAATGTCGCGAAGAGGTACAACCCCTCCTCCGAACCGGGCGCCTCGCTGCAGAACTGGTAGTCCGCGCCGCCGTAGAAACGAGTGAACCGATCAAGGGTATCCGGGCTGTTGAATTTATCCATGTCGAAGCCGAAGTTTTGATTCAGCCCGCCGTAGAAGCGTGCCGGGCGACCCTTGAACTTCGGTGTCCAGTCGTATTGCAGGAAGATCGATACACCGTCGTCACTGGAGAAACCGAAGTCAAGGCCGTGCTTATCGGGATCGAACATGTCGTCCGTCAGTTGAAAGAGACCGACCTGCAGGGTGTGGTCCTCGGCGGGCTTCGCCTTTACGCGCCCGCCCCACACGGCGAAGGGATAGGCGGTCATCACGCCGTCGAAGAGGACGGCGCGAATCTGTCCGTTGACCGCATTGTTGAGCGAATAAGTGTAGAACGGCGAGCCAACAAAATCGTCCCCAGCGGTCATCCGACCGAATTTCACCAGGATATCGTCATCGGCGAAGCCTTTTTCCAATGTGACGTTGTAGAGGAAAGTCGTCTGCCCGCCCACGACCTGCATAACGCTGTACTGGCTGCCGACCGACGGAGTGATGTCGCTGCCGTGTTTGTTGGTCGCGGATAGGGTGAAAACGGTGTCCTGCCAGCCGATGAGCCTTTCCAGGTCGAGATTTATGCCGGTGAAGAGATCGCCCGCATAGTTGGTCTCGGAGCGGATGCCGCCGGCAACATTGGAGGCGATAATCGCGTTGTAATAGGCGAAGAATTCAAAACCTTGTTCGGAAAGCTCGGTGCGCCGGCCACCCCAGAACCCAGTGAGGCGATCGAAGTAGGGGGTCGACACCTCATCGGAAGCCAAAAGCGGCGACACGGCAAAGAAAGAGGCGAAAGAAGAACAAAGAGCGACCTTTTTCATGATGGGAGTATAGGAGGAAAAACGCCTCCTTCCCCCCAGCTGGTGCATCATTGCCCGAATTCCGCAGCAGATACGCACCGGCACGCCCAGCCATTGAGCCCTGCTACGGCGGAGGTAAACTGTGTTGTACATCTCAAACTGTGACTTAAATCGTTTTGCATTTCCGACTTGTGAGTAAATTATCCTTTCTAATGTCGACTAATGGGTCGATTTTTTGCGCCTGAAGATTAAATTCCAGGCTTTTAACAATCCGGCCCAAATAGATGGAAAATTTTCTCAAGCCTGCGTACCACACTTTGAATGCGTCTGTATTGGTTCTCCTCGTCGGTTGCGGTGGAGGAGGGAGTAGTTCATCCGACTCAAGCTCCTCAAGCTCGAGTAGTTCCACAAGCTCATCAGGTTCAAACGGTACTTCCTCCAGTAGTTCCTCCAGCTCGAGCAGTTCTTCTGGTGGAGAGACATCATGTGCTCCGCTTGAGGATCGCTGGCGGCAGACCCTAGTCAACCTGGGCGAAGGTTATAACCCCGCTGTAAACAATGAATACACTCCAGCCATTCTCGCCCCGCTTCCCGAAGATGAAAGTTTACTGGCCTGGACAGAGCGTAGTACCGGGAACATTCAGTTAAGAAAAATTGACGCTGCTGATCAGGTCATTGCGAACCTGCCTTCGTTAGCCGGTCTTGAAGTTCACGATGCAATCGCAATCGATAATGGTTTTGCTCTGGCGGTCATGGAAAATGATCCGGACATCTATTCACCCAAGTACTGTCGCGGTGAGGAGACTCCGGACGAGAACGTGTGCGGAAAAATGGATGTCGTGCTCCTGAATGCCACAGGGGATTTGAGGGCTCGAACGACACTCACCAAAAAGGCCAATGTCGATTCAGTTGGAGCGCAGTTTATTTGGTGGTACGGCCATACAGCCCGTCTCGCAACCAATGGCTATGAAATAGGTGTTTACTACCGCTCCGCAATGTCCACAGAACGACCAGGGGAAGCGGGCGAAGTTGATATTCATGCAGGTGATACCCTGAAATTTGTCGATGCGGACTCGGGAACCCTGGTCAGTGGCGGTTGGGATTGGGGCTGCAGCCATAGCTGGTCGGTGCGTTTGGCGCACAATGGTTATACCTGGGCAGCCAGTTGTCATGGAGACGCCTACCCCAACGCAATGCGTTTGGCCCGTTTTAGCAATCTGACATCCCCAGCATATACAAGCTGGCTGGACGATTCCGACCCAACCGGACGCGCATTGGGCGGTCTGGTGCCCAGCGAGTATGGTTTCTGGTTTAACTATATACAAACTGAGGGCGAGGACCTCGTGCTGAAGCTGGGGAAATTTGAAGATGCACAATCCAGCATGGCACAAACGCTTACGGTGAACGAAGCGGAGAACCTTGATGCAACCTATCCATTCCGCGCGTATATGGCGGCTTACGCTCAAGACAAATTGCTGTTGGGATGGCGCGCGGGCGGCAATCTAATTATTGCTGTTGCGGATGCAATCAGCGGAGAAATTATCGAAGGACCTGTCACTACTTCTTTGAGTATTGATAATTTCCAGGATATGAAAACCACTGTAAATGGCGATGTAGTCTGGGCCCACTCCGGTACCGATGGCCAAATCAAAATAAATCGTATCGCAGCCTGTTCCTCTGGCAATTAGATCAGTAGAACAAAGAACCAAGAAACCCTGCGATATCGTCCATGGACTCTGGGCCGAGGAACAAATGTATCATGCCTTTTTTGCAATGATAGCTTACCGGCACACCCGCCGACTCCAGATGCCTGGCATAGGCTTCGCCCTCACTGCGTAACGGATCGAACTCGGCGGTGATAATCAGTGCTGCCGGCAAACCGGCAAGACTGGCCGCGCGCAGCGGCGACGCGTACTCGTGTGCGCCGTCTTCCGGGGTGCGCAGGTAGTTGTGCCAAAACCACTCACCGGTGACGCGTTCCAGCCCGTAGCCAGTGGCACAATCCCGATAGGACGGCGTATCGAATGCGTGATTGGTGACGGGTACCTGTAGTACCTGGCCGGCTATGTCCGGATATTCCCGGTCCCGCGCGATCAGGGTTGTGACCGTTGCAAGGTTACCGCCGGCGCTGGTGCCGGCCACGGCCAGCCTGGCCGGATCACCGTTGAACCCGGCGGCGTGATCGGCGACCCAGCACACCGACGCGTAGGCATCCTCCACGGCTGTGGGGAACTTGTATTCCGGCGCATGACGATAGTTCACCGAGACCACGAGGCTCGCCGCTGCGTTGGTGATTGCCCGGCAGGTTGCATCGTCGGTGTCCAAATCGCCGATCGTCCAGCCGCCACCGTGGAAATATACCACTATCGGGAAGGGGCCTGTCCCGTAAGGGGTGTAGATACGAATGGGGATTTCGCCATCGTTCACGGGGACCAACCGGTCCTCCACTGCGGCGACAGCTTCACCCTGTGGCAGGGACCGGGCGAATTGTCTCAGGTGCTCGCGGGCCGCCTCCACGGTAAGCGTGTGCAACTGTGGTTGGGTTTCCAGTTGCTCGATAATGGCCCGGGCGGTGGGGTGCAAAGGCATAACTTAGCCTATTTTCAAAATGGGTTTGATGGTTTTGCCGGTTTCCGAATCGTGGATGGCCTCGTTGATGTCGTCAAAGGCGTAGAACTTCACCATTTTGTCAAAGGGAAAACGGCCCTGGCGGTACAGCTCCACCAGTTCGGGAATAAACACATCGGGATTGGATTCCCCCTCGACGATACCGACCAGGCGGCGACCACCGCTCATGAAATGCACCTCGTCGAGCACGATTTCACTGCCCGGAGGGGAGGCGCCGAGTACGCCACAGGTCCCCCGGGGTGCGAGGCTGAGCACCGCCTCGCGAATTACCGGGGCGAGCCCGGTCGTATCCAATGCGTAATTCAGGCCGCCGCCGGTGAGTTCGACAAGCTGTTCACTGGCGCCGCCCTCGCGGGAGTCAATGACATGGGTGGCGCCAATCGAGCGGGCAAAATCCAGGCGATCGGGGTTTACATCGACGGCGACAATGGTGGTGGCACCGACCACGCGCGCGGCCATGATGGCCGACAAACCCACCGAGCCCGCGCCAAACACGGCAAAGGATTTGCCGGCGGTGACTTTGAGCGCATTGATCACGGCGCCCGCGCCGGTCTGCACGCCGCAGGCGAGGGGGCCAAGCAATTCCAGGGGCACCTCTTGCGATACCTTGACGATATTGCGCTCGTGACACAGAGCGTGGCTGGCAAACGACGACTGCCCGAAAAAATTACCGTGGACCGGTTCGCCATTGCGGGACAGGGCACTGCTGCCGTCGGCGCGGGTGGCGAAAAAGTTGCGGGGAAAGAACTCGTAACAGTAGCTGGATGCCTGCTCCAGGCAACTCGGGCAACGGCCGCAGGAGTTGAAGGTCATGACCACATGATCGCCGACCGCCACCTTGCTGACGGCCTTGCCAATCTTTTCCACCACGCCGGCACCTTCGTGGCCGAGGACCACCGGTTGCGGGGTCGGCAACAGGCCGTCCCGCACCACAATGTCGGTGTGGCAGATGCCCGTCGCCACCACGCGCACCAGGATCTCGGTGTCGCGCGGTTCTTCCAGCTCCAGGGTTTCCATGTCCAGTGGTGTGTTCGGTGCCCGGCAGACAGCAGCTTTTATTTTCATATTGGTCTCCGATAAAAACGGGGTAACGGCTCACCCCAACAGCCCCCTCCCCCGGCCCCTCCCCCGCAAGCGGGAGAGGGGAGAGTAGTCACGGCATCAAAACGGGTATTGCGGCGGCGTATCCTTGATTGTGAGCCACTGCCAGCGGGTATATTCGTCGATATCGGCGGGGCCGCCCACCGATGAGCCGGCACCGGCCACGCCGGGGGCGCCGAAGGGGTTGTTGGCGTCGTCGTTGACGGTTTGATCATTGACGTGCACCAGGCCGGATTTGAGCTGGTCGGCGATACGCATGGCTCGCCCCACCGACGCCGAGATCACCGCCGCAGCCAGGGAGCCTTCATGCCGGTTCGCCAGTTGCAGGGCTTCCTCGTCGGTGTCGAATCCGATGACGCCGGTAACCGGCCCGAAACACTCCTCATCAAAAGCGCGCATACCGGGTTTGACGCCGGACAACACCGTGGCTTGATGGAACAGGCCGTCATGCTGCCCGCCCGCCTCAATGCTGGCGCCGGCGGCAACCGAATCGGCAATGATTGATTTGACCCGCTGCAACTGCTTGTCATTGATCACCGGGCCCAGTGCCACCTGGCCGGCGGCGGGATTGCCCACCGGCAGCTGCGCGGCTTTTTCCGCCAGTTTGCGGGTAAAGGCCTCGCGAATCGGTTCCTGCACGAAGATACGGCTGGCGGCCATGCAGATCTGTCCCTGGTGCAGGAACGCCCCCCAGGCGGCGTTGTTGACGGCGACATCGAGATCGGCGTCGTCGAGAATAATCAGCGCGTTGTTGCCGCCGAGCTCCAGGGAGACTTTCTTCAGGTGCCTGCCCGCCAGTTCACCCACCCGGCGTCCCACGGCGGTGGAGCCGGTGAACTGGATCATCTGCACATGGCGATCAGTGCACAGCGCCTCCCCAGCCTCCGCGGCACCCGGCAGGACGTGCAACACGCCCTCGGGCAGGCCGGCCTCCTCGAACGCGCGGGCGATCATGAAGCCGCCGGATACCGGCGTTTGCGGATCGGGCTTGAGCACCACGGTGTTGCCAAAGGCGAGCGCCGGGGCCACCGCGCGCATGGATAACACCAGGGGGAAATTGAATGGTGAGATAATCCCCACCACCCCCCGCGGCACCCGCCGCGCGAGGCTCAGGCGCCCCGGCGGGCTCTGCAGCATCTCTCCACAGGACTGCTGCGCCAGCGCGGCGGCATTGTGCAGGAGAGCAATGGCTTCACGGACTTCGTGCTGGCCCTTGGGAATAATTCCGCCGGTTTCACGGGCGACGTACACCGACAGTTCGTCGAAGTCCCGTTGCAGGATGCTGGCAGCGTTACGAAACAGTTCGGCGCGTTCGCGCGCTCCCAGAGCGGCCCACTCGGCCTGGGCTGTGGCCGCGCCGGCGCAGGCGGTGGCGATGTCGGCGGCATTGGCGAACCCGACCCTGGACAGGGTCTCGCCGGTACCCGGTTCGACCACCTCACAAACACCGCCCTGGGAGGGGAACCAGCCGCCGTTGAACAGCCGGCCCTGCCAGCGCGAGTCACTCAACAGCTTGTCGGATGCAGATAAGGACATGTTGTCGATACTCCTGAAATCATGGCAAAAAGGAGCCGCGGCATGCGGCTCCCGTGACGGAGGTTAGTAGTCAAGTCTGAACGTCATGTGCCAGGTCCGGGGACGGCTATAGGTGACTGTAGTCGCTCCCACCGCCTCGTTGGCGTTGCCGGTGACGATATAGCGCTCGTCGGTGAGGTTCTGGCCACCCAGCACCAGTTGCCAGTTGGCAGCGGGCGGTTCAAAAGTGATGGTGGCGTTGGCCATGGTAAAACCGTCCTGTATCAACGCCGGCGTGTTGACCAGGTCGCGGGCCATCTTGCCTTTGTAGATCACATCCGCGTGCAACAGCAGGCGGCTGCCCCCGGCGAGGCCCAGGGTATAGGTGCCCCCGATATTGGCCGATTGCTCGGGAACGTTCATCAACTGATGATCCAGGGTGATGCCACCGGCCAGCGCGATATCATCCAGGGAGAGGTATTCCGCGTCCAGGTAGCCGAAGCTGCCGTTGACTATAAAATTGTCCGTCAGGCTGGCATCCATCTCCAGTTCCGCACCGCGGATGCGGGCATTGCCGGCATTGAAGAACCAGGGGGCGCCGAAGGTGAAGGCCGGTGCCGCCACTACCTGGATATCCTCGTAATCGGTGGTAAACAGGGCCAGATTGAGGCGCATACGTCGGTCAAACAATTCCGATTTGATGCCCACTTCCCAGGTTTCCGCCGTTTCGGAATCGTGTTCGGGCGGGTTTACCGGGTCCACCACGCCGGGCGGTGCCAGGGCCGCTGATACCGCCGTCGGCGCCGCCAGGCGAGTGGTCCAGCCACCGGTCTTGTAGCCCTGGGCAAAGGAAGCATAGGCGAGGGTATCTCCGCCGATACGGTATTCCGTCCCCACGCGCACCGAGGTGTCATCGAAGTCCTTTTCGTTCTCGCCCGGCGGGAACAGCAGCTCCAGGTCCCCGTCTGCGAAACCGGGGAAGATCTGCGGCGGGAAGCCGAAGTTGCCGACAAACATCGGGGTAAAGCCACTGACTTCTCTCTGGCCGCCGGTAAAGGATTTTTCCTCCTCGGTATAGCGAACCCCGAAGGTCAGGCCCAGATTGTCCGTCAATTGATAGTTGTTATGGGTGAACAGCGCGTAGGCCTTGTTTTCCAGCTCGTTGGGGCCGAATATCTGCACCAGACCGGCGCCAAAGGTCACGGTGTCGAGCAGGTCGCCCTCTTCCTGGAAGTAATAGGCTCCGAGCACCGAATGCAACCTGCCGTCAAAGGCATCGACGTTGAGCTGGAACTCCTGGGAGAACTGCTCCTGGTTCATGGTGAACGAAGTGTCCAGGAAGCCCAGCGGCGAGCCATCCATATCCACGCCGAATACGGACTCCAACTCGCGATACGAGGTGATGGACTTGAGCGCCAGCATCTCATTGATCGACCAGTCAATCGTGGCGTTCAACCCCCAGGTGTCGACATCCGAATAGTTGCTGCCGGTGGAGTAGGTCCTGTCCTTGTCGCCGGTGATGAAATGATCACCCCAGGGCAGGCGGTTGCCGGTATCTGACAGCGGCTGGTTGACCGGGCCGCGGTCGATATCGCAAATGCCGGCGAGGGCAAAGGTCGGTGCGGGGCCCAGGGCAATGGTCGAGGGGTCAACACCGTCGACACAGCTGTTGTAGGCCAGTGCAAAAGGGAAACCCAGGCCATCGGTAGCCACCAGTGTGGTGGCGTTGGCTTCCTCGCGGGCCCGGGTGATATCGCCGCTGAGATTCACTTCCAGGTCGTCGGAGGGTGTGAACAGTAATTTGCCCCGCAGGCTGGCGCTGTCCTCGCCTCCCTGCCGGTTGCCGCCGGCGTTGTCGCGGGCGCGGATGTAGCGATCGGAGTCCGTGACAAAGCTGTCCCCGGTGTAGATGGACCCCGTCACCGGATTGACCAGGTTCACCGCGGAGGGGTCGAAGGGAACGCGCTTTTGATAGCCATCCCGCTTGGTGGAGGAGAATGACACCGAGGAGTACAGGGTGTCGTCCACCAGCGGGATATCCAGGGTGCCGCGGACATCCAGGCGGTCATAGCTGCCGGCGGTGACCTCCATTTTGGCCATCAGCTCATCGCCGGGGCGGCGGGTAATTACATGCAGGGCTCCGCCAATGGTATTGCGGCCAAACAGGGTGCCCTGGGGCCCCTTGAGTACTTCCACCCGCTCCACGTCCAGCAGGTCGATGGCGGCGCCCACGGTGCGCGCATAGTAGACACCATCCACATACAGACCGACACCGGGCTCCATGTTGAAGGCGAAATCGTTCTGGCCGATGCCGCGGATAAAGGCGCTGATAATGGTTGAAGAGCCGGCGAATGGCGAGGCCCGGTCGATCTGGATATTCGGGGTGAAATCCGAGACCTGGGCCACATTGGTCACGCCTTTTTCCGCCAGCTTGTCGGCGCTGAAGGCACTGATGGCAATGGGAACGTCCTGTATATTCTCGGTGCGCTTTTGCGCGGTGACCGTTACCTCTTCCAGTTGCTGTGCCGAGACATAGCCATTCAGTGTCAGTGTCGACGCCGCGCCCAGCAGGAGTAACCTGCCAACTCGATAGTTGTTCACTGTCATATGCTGCCCTCTCCCATTATCGTATTTATATTTATGGTGTGATGATAGGAGGCTGGGCGGCAGCAGACTTGCACTGTGGCGAAAAAAAAGAGGACTGATCCGAATGGCACCAAGTTAAGCCCCAAGCTGCTCCTGCCCCTGAAGATTGCGCTGTAGGAGCCTGCTTGCAGGCGAACACTCCCGGTGCCTTGCCGCGACCTCAATTCGCCTGCAAGCAGGCTCCTACAGGGGGATTCCACGTAACTTAGTATCTCAAGTTTCGGAGTTCAGAAGGTTGGGAGTTGCACAGCTCCGGGCCGTATGGCCCTTTGCGGGACCTTCTGCGCCCATGGATGGCCGTGGAGAGCGTACAGGGAAGTATTCATAGGGGGGCGCCTAGCTCGTGTCCCGCAAAGGGCCATACGGACCGGAGCCCTCGGTCTGACTCCGAAACTTGAGTTAGTACCATTCAATTCAGGACTGATCCGTATTTAACGAAACACTGCTGGCCTCGCCCGGTAGCGCTTGGGTGTCTCGCCGTAGCGGAGACGAAAACAGCGGCTGAAATAGGCCGAATCGTTAAATCCGGCACTGTGGGCGATGCGGGTTACCGGCTGATCGAGATCGTACCGCAAACGCTCCGCGGCCCAGTCGAGGCGTTGATCACGAATATAGAAGGTGGGCGTCGTACCCAGTTCGGCAAACAGTGCCTGTACCCGCCGCTCCGACATGCCCGCCTCATTGGCCAGCATCTCGGTACCCAGGTCGGGATTCAGCAGGTGTTGTTGCACCAGTGTTTTCAGTCGCTGTAATAAACCTCTGGTCTTGCTTGAGCCCATGTCGATGTTGTCATCGCCGGGATTGCTCAACACCGGCTTCAGCAGCTCCAGCAGTACGGGTTCCAGGTTGTCGAGGTTGATGTCCTCGCGGTAACCGGGATCGCATTCCTGGCAAATCGTGTTCAACAGATTGAACAGCAGGCGGCCGTGCAGCGAGAAGGCCGTGACACGCTGCATAATACGCGCGGAAATATCCGGAAAGTACTGCTGTGCCAGATTCTGAGGTAGTTCGAGCGCAAATATATCGCTTTCGGAGGAAGGCTCGATTATATAGGACGAGCGGTTTTCACAGACCGTTAAATCCCCCACTTGCAACCAGGCCTCCCGCCGTCCCTGGCGATTGATGCTGGTGCCCCGGTTCTGCAAATGTATCTTCAGGATATCCTGGTCACCGGGGGCGGGAGTGCTACTGGTGTTACGCCGGACAATCGCCTGATCAGAGAGGGCGCGCATAACGCCGATGCGCCCGACTTTGACGTGCAAAAGGCGCGCCGAGAAGTTACTGGCTGTACTGTCCACCGACATTCCCGCATAGAGGCTGGCCACGTGGTCATTCCAGTAGCCCAGTCGCCGCTGCGGGGCGACGGTTGCAGTATTGACGCGTAGGATAGGACTCATCGAACCTCCCACTGGCTTAAGGGAACTTGCCAGTTTTTATGCAATTTTTTAGGTTTTATTGTTTTCCTGATATCAACTGATGCCAGCCAGTTCCGGGACTCCCATTCGCAGGCTCCCAACCGCGTGCCCTGCCCCGAAAAAAAGCCGAGCAGTCGCCCGGCCCAAGCCAAGTCCTGTGAGGCTTGCCGAAGATTCACACTAAAAATCGTAGGCCGCAGACAGCGTCCAGTTGCGCTGCCGGGCGTAGACGATTTCTCCATAGCCCAGGGTAGCCAGCGATGCGTTGCCCTGTACCGGATACAGTTCATCGGTCAGGTTATCCCCGCGCAGTGTGACCCGCCAGCCGGTGCCAGGTGCGCTCAGCGTCACGGAGGCGTTAACGGTCGTTACGCTGTCGTTCTGGGCGGTGAGTTCGGTGTTGGCAGCATCAAAGAACTGTGAATCGGTGTAGGCCACATCAACGCGCGGCGTCAGTTCCAGGTCATCGCCATAGGTGAAGCTGTAGCCAATGCCCAGGTTCGCCTGCCACTCCGGTGTAAAGGGCAGGCTGTTGTCCGGCCCCACCGTGGCGTCCGCCCCCGGGATCTCAATAATGTCGTCAATCGAGTCATCGAGATAACTGAACCCGCCATCGACAATCAGACTGAGGTCGGGCGCATAGGTGAATTCCAGCTCAAATCCGTCGATGGAGGCACTGCCGGCATTGAACAACAGCGGCACCACACCCTGGCGATAAATGAGTTGTATATCGCTGTAGGAAGAGGAAAAAACGGCGGCGTTGAATCGCAGGCTGCCACCAATGTCGGCCTTGATGCCCAACTCATAGGACTCCACCGTTTCCTCGTCAAATGTCACCGGGTTAAAGTCCGGCGTGGGGCTGTTGTAGCGCTGGTTGAAACCACCGGATTTGAAACTGTCTGCGTAGCTGAGGTAGGTCATGACCGCCGGCGTCCAGTTGTACGTCAGGCTGGCCGAGCCCGTCATTTTTTGAAAGTTCTCGGTATATTCGTCCGGGCGGATGAACAACGGCCCACCGTCGGGGATGGCCGCATTCGGCAGCGGGTCCGGATCGGGGTCGGTGGCCGGGAACAGATTGAATATCACCCCCTGCATGAATTTATCCTCATCGGTGTAGCGCAGGCCGCCGGTCAGGCTGAGGGCATCCGTCACGTCGTAGGTCCACTCCGTGAATACCGCCGTTGACTCGGTGCCCAGATCGACAAACTGGAGGTCGCGGGTGCCGGGACCGCCGTTCAGCAGCGATGCGATAAAAGGGGGAGCCGGCGGAAAGGCCAGCGGCACCGTCACCCGATCGGAAGTGTCCTCGTCGAAATAGTACAGCCCCGTTATACCGTTCACCCGGTCCGATGTAAAACTCAGCCGCAGTTCCTGGCTGAACTGCTCCGATGCGCTGGTGTAATCCGTAGTGATCAGGGTGAAAGGTGTATTGTCCGCATCGCGAATCCCCGTCCAGTCGGTTTCCCGATAGGCCGTGATCGAACGCAATTCCAGGGCGTCGTTCAGTTGCCAGGCCAGGGTACCCGAGGAACCATAGCCTTCAAAAGTACTCTCCACCGGCGCAGTGCCACCGTTGGTATAAGGGCCTTTATCGTAGTGGTTGTTGGCGCAGCGGGGGTCATCCGTATCGGGTACAAAGGGGGCGCCAAAGCGCGGGTCACCGGGCTCCAGCGGCGCAAACGGCATGGTCGCTCCGGGGCAGCCGGCGGCCACACTGACAATAGCCGGCACCGGCGCATTGGTGTTGATGCCCTTGAAAACAAACGGTGAGCCGTGCTCATCCTTTTCCGTATAGTCGGCCCGCAGAATCACGTCCAGGGAATCCGAAGGCGTCCAGCGCAATGTTCCCTTCAGGGTGTAACCATTCTCGTTGCCCAGGTCCTGCCCGTCGAATTCCCGCGTAACGTAACCGTCTCGCTTGCGCGTGCCCGCCGACAGGCGCAGCCCCAAGTCCTCATTGACCGGCAGATCCACGACGCCAAAAACCTGGTACAGGTTGTCGTCACCGAGTTCCCCGCTGATGGTTCCACCAAACTCGGTGCCCGGCAGGTGGGAGTTGACGATGACCGCGCCGCCAATGGTGTTGCGGCCGAACAGGGTTCCCTGGGGACCCCGCAGCACCTGAACATCGGCGACATCGAAAAAATCCATGGCCGCACCCACCGAGCGCCCCATATAAACATCGTCGATATAGAAACCTACCCCCGGATCCACCGCGGGTGTGGGGTCAAGCTGGCCAACACCGCGAATGAACACGACCGCCGCGGCATTGTTCCCGGAGAGCTGCCCGTAGCTGGTGAACTGCATGCTCGGGGTGGCCCGGTCAAGGTCCACGGTGGAAAAGATCTGGCGCCGCTCCAGTGCCTCGGCAGACATGGCAGTCACCGAAATCGGCACGTCCTGGAGGTTCTCCGCCCGCCGCCGGGCAGTCACAACCACTTCCTCCAAGGGCACCACAGAGGCCTCCTGCGCCAGGGCGTGCGATCCAGGGCCCGCCAGGGAAGCCAGGGCCAGGCTCGTGGCAAGGAAATTACGGTTGAACAACACCGATACCGGTACACATTGTTTCATGAACTTCCCTCCGCTTCTTTATTATCTTTATGAGCAACGGAACTTCAGCTCGTCATACGACTGCTATCCAGTGTAGCTATTAATTAACATATTGCAATTTCTCATAGCACTTCGACTTATAGGATATTCTGTCAGTAAAAGTCACCGATTATGAAATACAGATATATGGCTGCGCGGAGTCGCGGCCGCGACGGATTCAGGCGCTAATGCGTCATTAGACGCGTGACAGGACACAGGCCTTGCGGCGCCAGAACAACAACGACAGCATCATCGCCGCGACCAGTGACCCCGTGGCCATGACGAAGGCGACACTGGACAGGCCCTGGCCACTTTCAAACAGCAGGCCGGCGACTATAGGCCCAAGGGCCGCGCCCCCCCGCCCCAGGCCGATAACAAAGCCCGTGCCCCCGGCACGCACTTCCGTGGGAAAGGACTGGGCAAAGATGGCGTACATACCGACGATGGCGGAGTTGGTGAAAAAGCCCGCCGCCGCGGCCACCAGGGCCAACTGCGTGAGATCCGCCTGCCCCTGGCCGAACACGCTGACCATGACCGCGGCCCCCAACAGGGCCCCTACCACCAGGGCCCGCACATTGAATTTGCGCGTCAACAGGCTGAGCAGGATGGAGCCGGTGGCGCCGCCCACATTCGCCCAGACCAGCACACCGCCGGCCAGAGAGGCAGTAAAGCCCATATCCACCACGATTTTCGGAATCCACTTCAGGATGAAGTAAAACGTCATAATGTGGGTGAAATAGGCTGCGGTCAGCAAGACCGTGGTGCGCGCCAGGGCGGGGGTAAACAGCTCCACCCAGGATGCGCGATGCGCTTGCGAGGCGGGCTCTGGCAGCGATGAAAGTGATGGGTGCCCCATGCGCGCCAGTACGTCATTGATTCGCTGCAAGGCCCCCGCCGGGCGGCGCTGCAACAGATAGGAAACAGACTCGGACAGGAACAACCAGACCAGGGGAATCATCAGCGCGGTGACGGCCGCACCGAACAGGAACACGGCCCGCCAGTCGAAACTCGCCAACAGTGCCGAGGCAATCGAACCACCCGCGATCACCCCCAGGGGGTAACCGGTTGCCATGATCGCCACATTGGCATTGCGCCAGCGGCTGTTGGAACACTCCGCGGTCATGGCGTTGGTCGCCGCCAGCATGCCGCCGATGCCCAGGCCCGTGGCCAGGCGGATGAGCGAGAGCATGTATACGTCGCGGGCCAGGGCGGCGAGCAACATACCGCTGCTCATGATCAGCAGGCAGCCGAGGATAGTCGGCCTGCGCCCCGCCCGGTCGGCGACGCCACCGAGAACCACCGAACCGACCGCCATGCCGATCAGTTCCATCGACAATACGACTCCCAGCATTCCCCGGGAAATACCCCACTCGTCGGCAATGCCCGGCGCGGCAAAGCTGATGGCCAATACATCGAAGCCGTCCAGTGCGTTGAGTAGGACACAAAGGATTACCGCGATGACCTGCAGGCGGCTCATCGGCGTATTGTCGAGCAATTGCTGTGGGGATGGTGTCATTATTATTTCCCATGTCTGTGAGTGAAGTGAGTGAGCTGCTTCAATCTCCCTGCATATTGAGTTCGTAGGCCCCCAGGCCGGGTTTGTAGGTCTTGTCGTCGATAAACTGGCGAATGCCCTCCTTCCGCCCCTCGTTGTCGAAACTGTTGGCGGCCTCCTGGGCCCGCACCAGGTAATCCTCCGCGTTGTCGTAGGTCATCTCGCCCACCCGGCGCACGGCGTCCTTGGTCGCCTTGAGGGCCACGGGGTTTTTCTCCAGCAGTACCTTCGCCACTTCGATAACCCGGTCTTTCAGTCTGGCCAGGGGCAAGGCCTCGTTCACCAGGCCCCACTCGGCGGCCTTGGCCCCGCCGATGTTTTCGCCCATCATGGCGTGATACATGGCATTGCGGAAGCCCATCAGCTCCACCGCCACCTTCGTTGCGCCACCGCCGGGCAGGATACCCCAGTTGATCTCGCTGAGGCCAAAGGTCGCCTCCTCGGCGGCAAAGGCGAGGTCGCAGGCGAACAGCGGCCCGTAACCGCCGCCAAAACACCAGCCGTTCACCATGGCGATGGTCGGCTTCTGATACCAGCGCAGGCGGTGCCACCAGCCGTAAGCCTCACGCTGGGACCGGCGCACGGCGCCCAGGCCCTTCGCTTCAGTTTCGCGGAAGTATTCCTTGAGATCCATACCCGCGCTCCAGGCCGAGCCCTCCCCGGTCAACACCAGTACCCCCACGTCGTCGCGGAATTCCAGCTCGTCCAGCACCTCACGCATACGGCGATTCAGGGTCGGGCTCATGCAATTGCGCTTTTCAGGGCGGTTGAATCGCACCCACGCAATGCGGTTACGCACGTCGTAGGCTACTGTGTCAGTCATATTGCTCTCCGTTCATAAAAGCGGATAGTGACCCGCAGGGGGCAATGCGGTGATAATAGTTAGTTGCACCACGCGCCTGCCAGTTATGCTATAAAACATAGCATTCAATAACCACGACCGCAACTGATAGAACTGACTGACATGACGACAAAGCGCCCTCCCCTGAGCGACCCCACCGACAACCTGCTGGGCTACCATCTGCGCCGGCTATCTGTTCTGATCATGGCCGACCTGTCCCGATCACTGGACAGCCTGGACCTGCGCCCTACCGAAGCCACGGTGTTGATGGAGATATTCACCAATCCGGGTATTACCCAAAGCCGGATTGGCAAAATTCTGTCCATCAAACGCGCCAACATGGCCCCGCTCATCGCGGGCCTGGTCGAACAGGGCCTGGTGGAGACCGCGCGCAAGGACGGACGCTCGCTGGCACTGACGCTCAGCGCCAAGGGCAAACGCGTCTACAAAAAGGTGATGTCGGCGATCGCGGAGCATGAGGAGCGCTGTTTTGCCCTGTTGGGCAAGCGGGAAAGGCGGGAGCTGACCGAGCGCATCCGGGAGCTCTGGCAACACCTGGATACGATTGAGCCGGGATAGGGAGGCGCACAGGCGGCGCCTAACTTGTGTCCTGTATGGAACTAAATAGTGATACCAGAGCCCCCCAGATTGTTCACAGTTAGGCGCAGCTCGCAGGGAATGGTCATTCCATTTTCAAGAGCTGCAACGCGGCTGTGGGCCCTCTCGATTGGTGAAGAGGGGGGCTGGCGGGCCGCTAAGCAGCCATCTGCGGCGTTGCACTTGCTTGACGTAGAATGACTACGCCGGCGCAAGTGCGCCTTGCATCTGGCCGCTTAGCGGCCCACTGGTATCACTATTTAGTTCCATACAGGACACTAGCTTGCTCCTTCGGGGATTGATCATGTCGTTATCGAAATAGCCATCTCTCGCAGAGCCAGTCTGTCGATCTTGCTGACACCGGTGCGCGGCAGACTATCGACAAAATGCACTTCTACCGGCCGCTTGTACTTGACCAACCGTTCCGCGCAATAAGCCAGTACATCCTCCTCCGACATGGAAACCCCCGTTTCAAGCACCACGAAGGCCATCAGTACTTCACCCAGGCGCTCCTCCGGTTTCCCGACCGTCGCCGCCTCGGCGATACCGGGCTTGGTCACCAGGCACTCATCCACCTCCCGCGGGTATACGTTGTAGCCCCCGGAGATGATCATGTCTTTTTTCCGGTCCGCCAGGTAGACATAGCCTTCACTATCCACGTAGCCGATATCGCCGGTGTACAGCCAGCCATCCCGCAGTGTGGCGGCCATTTCCCCGGGACGATTGCGGTAGCCCCGCATCACCTGGGGGCCGCGCACGCGCACTTCGCCGCGCTCGCCGAGGGGCAGCACCCGATCGCCCCGCTCCAGGTCCACGATCTGCAGTTCCGTCTCCGGCACGGGATGGCCCACCGACATGGGGCGGGGCTCCCTGTCGCCCGGGTTGAGGCACAGCGGCGCCCCTTCCGACATGCCCCAGCCCTCATAGAGATCGCAACCGGTCAACTCGCGCCACTTGCGATGCAATTCGGCGGAGCTGGGGGCGCCTCCGGTGAGACTGTACTTCAACGATGAAAACGCCAGCGTATTGGTCAGCGGGTGGCTGGCCAATCCGGCATAGATAGGCGCGGGACCGCCGCCGAACACCGTTACCTTGTGCTCCGCCAATGCCCTCAGTACCCGTTCGGGGTCATAGCGCGGCACGATGATGTTGGTGCCACTGGCATATACGGGAACCAAAGTGGCATAGCCCAGGCCCCAGATATGGAACATCGGAGCGACGCTGAGAAAGCGCTCGCCGCCGAACTCCACGGGCCACATGGTGGCGTGCTGGTAAATGGAAAACAGCAGCGACCGGTGAGTGTGATCAACCCCTTTCGGCGCGCCGGTGGTTCCCCCGGTGTGAATAAGCAGGGCCGGGGAATCGGGCGCCGGCAAGGGCTCGCACACCCGGGCAACTTGCGCGCCGGATGCCAGTCGATCGACATCGACCGGGACCAGGGGCAGGACAGATTTCACCCCGGCTTCCGAGGCCAGTGCCCCGGCCTTCTCCCGCATCTCTTCACTACAGATGATGGCCGCAAACTCCCCCGCCGATACGATGGGCAGCAGTTCCCGGTGTGTAAAGAACGGGTTCAGCGGAGCCAACTGCGCCCCCGCGGCCATAACAGCGAAACTCGCCACCACGGTTTCGATACTGTTGGGCAACATCACGGCAAGCCGTTCCCCCGTGTGGCCCGCCTCCCGCAGCCGCAGGGCCAGGCCGGTCACTGCCCGGCCCAGTTCAGCGTAGGACAGACTTCTACCTTCGCAGATCAACGCAGTGCGGTCCGGCGCGCGTTCCACCGAAGCGTACAGCATGGCCACCAGGGAATCGTAGCGGGGTAGCGAATCCGAAATACCGCGGGTGGATGTCAAATGCGATTGCATACGCTGGTCTCCTGTTGACATCAATGGCCGACCATCCTAGAAACCGCAGTTGGGCGCGAAAAAGACAGGTAAGATATTGGTGTGCATAGTGAATTTAAAAATCGCGTGGTCACCTTATTGGTGATGAGCCGATTTTTAAATTTGCTAGGCGCGCCAAGAGCTTGCCTGGACTTTCGTGATCCAACTGCGGTTTCTAGGATTATCAAAGGGGCAGCCCGACGTAGTTTTCCGCAATCGCCGTCTGCGCCGCGGTGGATGAGGCGATGTAATCCAGTTCCGCCAACTGCATACGCCGCTCGAAAGCGCCCTCATCGGGGAACCGGTGCATCAGGCAGGTCAGCGACCAGGAGAAGCGCTCGGCTTTCCATACACGCGCCAATGCTCGGCTGGCGTAATGTCTCAGCCCCTCTTCGTCATCGCGGGTAAACCAGCCGATCAGCGCGTCGGACAAGTAGGCCACGTCGGAAGCGGCCAGGTTCAAACCCTTGGCCCCCGTGGGGGGCACAATATGGGCGGCGTCACCGGCGAGGAACAGGTTGCCGTGGCGCATCGGCTCGAACACGTAGGAGCGCAGGGGTGCAATGGACTTTTCCAGCGACGGGCCGCGGGTCAAACGCGCGGCGGCCTCCGGCCCCAGGCGCAAAGCTAGCTCATCCCACAAGCGATCGTCCGGCCACGCCTCCAGCGGCTCATCGATCGGCACCTGGATGTAATAACGGCTGCGGGTGTTCGAGCGCATGGAAGCCAGGGCGAAGCCGCGCTCGTGATTGGCGTAGATCAGTTCATCATTGCAGGGCGGCACCTCGGCGAGAATACCCAGCCAGCCAAAGGGATAGACCCGTTCGTACTCCCTCCTCCGGCTACTGGGGATCGCCTTGCGCGAAGGGCCGTGGAAGCCGTCGCAACCGGCTATAACCCGTGCCTGCAACCGTTGCTGTACACCGTCCCGGAGAAAAGTGACGGAGGGAGCATCACTTTCGACATCGTGCAGGGCCACATCCCCGGCTTCCCAGATGATCTCGAGATCCCGCCCCGGTGCCGCCGCGATCAGGTCCTTGGTCAGCTCTGTCTGGCCGTAGACCATCACCTGCTTGCCCGTGAGTCGGGCAACATCGATATGGATCAGGCGCGCCCCATCGGCGAGATAAAAGCCGTCGTGTGGCAAACCTTCGCCGTGCATGCGCTGATTGATTTCCAGGCGATCGAGGATATCAGTGGTGGTGCTCTCCAATACCCCGGCCCGAATGCGCCCCTCCACGTACTCCCGCGACCTGCGCTCCACGACAACGCAGGCGACGCCAGCCCGGCGCAACAGGTGCCCCAACATCAGCCCCGCGGGGCCCGCTCCAATAATCGCGACTTGGGTTTTCATCGAATCACTCCGCAGGTGACAGGCTGAACCGGGCAGCTCAGATGGGATAGTGCCCCGGCTCGGTTTCCAGGGTAATCCAGCGCAGTTCAGTGAACTGGTCGATACCCGCCCTGCCACCGAAGCGCCCGTAGCCCGACGCCCCCACACCGCCAAAAGGCATTTGCGGCTCGTCGTGCACCGTCGGCCCGTTCACATGGCAAATCCCCGAGCGGATACGGCGCGCGACCCGCAAGCCCCTTGCGCTGTCGCGGGTAAACACCGCCGCGGACAGGCCGTACTCACTGTCGTTGGCAATGCGAATGGCATCCTCCTCGTCCGCGGCGCGGATGATCGCCACGATCGGGCCAAAGCTCTCGTCGCGGTAAATGTCCATGTCGGCGGTCACACCATCCAGCACAGTGGCCGGCATCACCACCCCCTCCGCCTTGCCACCGGCTACCAGGCGGGCCCCCTTCGCCACGGCGTCGTCGATCAATGCGTTGACGCGGTCGACGGTTTCCCTGTCCACCACCGCACCCAGGGGCGTTTCACCCTTGGCCGGATCCCCCGCCGGCATGGAGCAGGCCTTTTCCGCAAACCTACCGACAAATTCGTCCGCCACGGCATCCACGACCACCAGGCGCTCGGTGGACATACAGATCTGTCCCTGGTTCATAAAGGCGCCGAAAGCCCCGGCTTTCACCGCCTCGTCGAGATCCGCATCCTCCAGTACCAGTAGCGGCGCCTTGCCTCCCAGCTCCAACAAACAGGGCTTGAGATGTTCCGCCGCGCGTTTGGCGACAATCCTGCCAACCCGGGTGGAGCCGGTGAAATTGATGCGCCTCACCGCCGGGTGATCGATCAGGGCACCGACCACACCACCGGCATCTTCCGGGGCATTGGTGACCACGTTGACCACCCCTTCGGGGAAGCCCGCTTCGGCAAACGCCTCCACCACCAACTCATGGGTGCGAGGGCAGATCTCCGACGCCTTGAGAATGACACTGTTGCCGCAGGCCAGGGGCACGGCAATCGCGCGCACGCCGAGGATGATGGGCGCATTCCAGGGGGCGATACCGAGGATCACCCCCACCGGTTCACGGACAGCCATGGCGACGCAGCCGGGCTTGTCGGAGGGAATCACCTCGCCGGCAATCTGCGTGGTCAGGCCCGCCGCCTCGCGGACCATCCCCGCGGCCAGCATCAGGTTGAACACGGCCCAGCCCTCGGTGGCACCCACCTCCTGCATCATGGCCTCGACAAAGTCGCCGCGACGCGCCTCCAGGGCATCCGCGGCTTTGACCAGCACCGCCCGGCGGGCATTGGGGCCCATTGCGGCCCACTGCGCGCTGGCGGCACCTGCCGTGTCGCAAACAGCCTGTGCTTCCTCGATGGACATCGCCCGGGCAGTGCTGGCGACCTCCCCGGTCAGGGGATTGATACGTTGAAAATTCATGAGCGGCCTCTCTTTATTGTTATCACCTCTGTCTCATCGCACCGGGCACCGATAACGACACCCGCCTCATATATTGCTATGAAACATTACAATATTTTCGGAGATATTGCACCCCCAAAATAGCTGGGGAAAAAGGGGCTACTACCCGACGCCTCCGTGCTTCGGATCAGACGTAATCCTCGGTATCAATTTCCGCCTGGGTAGCCGCCCCATAACGCGGGCCGCTGACCGTATTGGGCCCGATCAGTTTCGAGGCCTTCATCAGAATCTCCTCGCTGACCCCGACGGAGGCAGTGGCGAGATTCTCTTCCAGGTGGGCAAGCGACCGCGTACCGGGAATGGGGATAACGCAGGGGTCCCGCTCCAATAGCCAACGCAGCGCCAGCTGGCTCATGGTGCAGCCCGCCTCCGCGGCCAGTTCCCGGAAACCGTCGCGCAAGCGGCAGTTGACCGCGAAGTGCGGCGACTGAAAGCGCGGCATATTGCGGCGGATATCCCTGGGCTCCAGCGCCTCCGGATCGGTGACCGAACCGGCGAGGAAACCGCGGGCCAGAGGACTGAAGGCCACCAGCGCCGTACCCAGTTCCCGGCAGGTGTCGAGCAACGCAATTTCCGGATTGCGGGTCCACAGGGAGTACTCGGTTTGCACCGCCGCGACGGGGTGCACTGAATGCGCTTTGCGCAGGGTGTCGGCGGAGACTTCCGACAGGCCAATCGCGCCTATTTTGCCCTGCTCCACCATCCGCGCCATGGCGCCGACGCTGTCCTCGACGGGCACGGATTTGTCCCAGCGGTGCAGGTAGTAGAGATCGATATGGTCCGTCTGCAGGCGTTGCAGGGCTTCCTCCAGCGTGGCCGTGAGTGTCTCGGGCCGGCCGTCGATCACCCGCTTGCCGCCCACCCCGGTCATACCGCACTTGCTGGCGAGGAATATCTCGCCACGCAGCGGTTTGAGCACCTTGCCGACCAGATCTTCGTTCATGCCAAAACCGTACAGGGCCGCGGTATCGAAATGACGCACCCCCAGTTCATGGGCCCGCAACAGCAGCTCCGCGGCGTCGGCCGGATCCGGCGGCGTGCCGTAGGCGTGGCTCAGGTTCATACAGCCCAGGCCTATGGCGGGCCCCTGCCAGTCCGCAATACGGCGCTGCATCATTCCCCCCTTTTCGGCTTGTTATTTGGCATCTTCCAACTGCTGTTCCAGGTCGTAGAGTACCTTGTAACAAGGCAGCACACTGGCAACGCTGGCGTTGGGCTCGCGCCCTTCCCTGATCGCGGCAAAGAATTCGCGGTCCTGCAGCTCAATGCCGTTCATGGACACGTCCACCCGGGACACGTCGATGGGCTCTTCCCTGCCGTTGACCAGATCATCATAACGCGCGATGTAGGTACCCTTGTCGCAGATGTAGCGGAAGAAAGTGCCGAGGGGGCCGTCGTTGTTGAACGACAGCGACAGCGTACAGATCGAACCCGCACGGGTCTTCAGTTGGATGGACATGTCCATGGCAATGCCCAGTTCGGGGTGGATGGGGCCCTCCACGGCATTGGCCGCGATCACCTCGTCACCGGTCTGGTACTGGAACAGGTCCACCGTGTGGGCGGCGTGGTGCCACAGCAGGTGGTCGGTCCAGGAACGCGGTTCCCCCAGGGCATTGAGGTTACTGCGGCGGAAGAAGTAGGTCTGCACATCCATCTGCTGGATGTGCAACTCGCCGGCGCGCAGCTTTTTGTTCAGCCATTGATGGGAGGGATTGAAGCGGCGGGTATGGCCCACCATGCAGACCTTGCCGGTCTCCCGCTGTACCTTGAGTACCTCTTCCGCATCCGCCCAGCTGTCCGCCAGGGGAATTTCCACCTCCACATGCTTGCCGGCGCGCATGCACTGGATGGCCTGCGCGGCGTGCATTTGAGTCGGCGTACACAGGATGACTGCGTCCACTTCCGGCAGGGCCAGGCTCTCTTCCAGCTCCGTGGTGGTGTGAGCCACACCGTATTTTTCCGCCACCTGGCGGTTTTTTTCCTTATCCCGCCCGATGATGGAGACCACCTCCACACCGTCGATTTTCCGTATGCCATCCAGGTGCTTGATGCCAAAGGCGCCGGGACCGGCCAGTGCAATTTTCATAATTGTGACTCCCGCAGAAATTGGTTTCCAGGTTATAAGTGCCTGTTTAAAGTCTTCTCATAAGGCTGCCAGACTGGGTGGGATAGCCCTTTGTGGGACCGTATGAGGCAGGGATGCCGATTACGAGCGTACAGGGATGTATTCACAGCGTGTCCCACAAAGGGCTATCCCACCCAGTCACGCTCTGAAACCCGAGACTTTAAACAGGCTCTAAGCGTTTTCCAGAATCAGATGCCCCACTGCAGTATTCGAGGCGGGCACATGGTAAAAGCGATGTTTCTCGGTGACCTTGTCGTCGAGTGCGCCGCGCATGATCAGCCACATCACCAGTTCGACGCCCTCGGAACCTGCCTCCCGCACGTACTCCACATGGGGCATTTGTGACAGCTCCTCCGGATCGTTTACCAGGCGCTCGAGGAAATCGTTGTCGAACTCGCGGTTGATCAGGCCCGCGCGCGGCCCCTGTAATTGGTGGCTCATGCCGCCGGTGCCCCAAACCTGCACATTGAGATCGCCGTCGAAACTGTCCACGGCGCGGCGCAGCGCCTTGCCCAGCTCGTAACAGCGGCGCCCCGAGGGCGGCGGATAGAGCACCACATTGACGGCGATGGGGATCACCTTACAGGGCCAGGCCTCGGGCTGGCCGAACATCAACGACAGGGGCACGGTCAGCCCGTGATCCACGTCCATCCTGTTGACCAGGGTCAGGTCGAAGTCCTGCTGGATCACGGACTGGGCAATATGTGCGGCCAGTTCCGGATGCCCCACCACTTCCGGCACCGGACGCGGTCCCCAGCCCTCGTCCGCGGGCTGGAATTTCTCCCCGGTGCCAATCGCGAAGGTGGGCATCAGCTCCATGCTGAAGGCGGAGGCGTGGTCGTTGTAGACCAGCAGGATCACGTCCGGCTTCTGCTCCGCGATCCACTGCTTGGAGTAATCGTAGCCGGCGAACAGCGGCGCCCAGTATTCCTGCTGTGTTTTGCCGAGATCGATGGCGGCACCGATCGCC
Organism: Microbulbifer sp.; assembly: GCF_051659245.1. NCBI lineage: Bacteria > Pseudomonadati > Pseudomonadota > Gammaproteobacteria > Cellvibrionales > Microbulbiferaceae > Microbulbifer > Microbulbifer sp. The sequence goes on along the minus strand of NZ_JBOFOC010000091.1, from coordinate 6,977 downwards.
GGTACATGCGATGTGGTAACGCCTGCGGTTATTCTGGCCATGGTTTTACTCTCCCCCTGCGGTTTCGTTCAGGTAGCGGTTGCCTTCCGGCGAGCGGCCGCCGGACAACATCATCTGTGCGTAATCCTTCTGGCTCATACCGGTCATGGTGGCCGCGGCGTGCTGGAAACTGAGACCGTCGGTGGAAAAGATCTTGGCGAGAAAATAGATGTTGCCGCCGAGGTCGATCATGCGGTTGTAGTCGCGCTCCAGCACCGCCTGCTTCTGCGCTTCCGCCATCGGCCACTGGTCCAGGTAGGCGCGCTCATCCGCCTTGAATCGCTCCCGGTTGTCTGCCCTCATCAGCGACATGCAAAACTGGTTCAGGTGATAACCGACACGCGACATATCCGCATCGAACACGGTGGTGCCGGGTATATCGGCGTAGGGTTTGTTCAGAGACATAGGGTTCTCCCAGTTGTCAGTTCTCAATTCCAGTAGAGGCGCATGGGGTTATCCACCAACAGCTTGCGCCGCAGCGCTTCTGTGGGCGCGATTCGGGGAATAACATCCACCAGATGGCCGTCGTCCGGCATATGGCTTTTCATGTTCGGGTGGGGCCAGTCGGTGCCCCACAGTACCCGGTCCGGGAAGGTTTCAACGATGCGCCGCGCAAAGGGCACCACATCGGCATAAGCCGGCGGTCCCTGCTGCGACAGCCGTTCCGGGCAACTGACCTTGGACCAGAAGTTCGGGTTTTCCCGCAGCAGTTTGACAAACAGTTCAAACTCGGGGCCGTCCACGGGCTTACTGACATCCGGCCGGCCCATATGGTCCACCACCACGGTTGTCGGCAGCGCGGTGAAAAAATCGTACAACTCCGGAAGCTCCTGAGCCTCGAAATAGATAACAATGTGCCAGCCCAGGGGTTTGATCTTCTGCGCGATATTCTCCAGCACATCGAAAGGCAAGGCGTTCACCAGGCGTTTGACGAAGTTGAAACGCACACCGCGCACACCGGCGGCATGGAGCCCGGCCAGCTCTTCGTCAGTGATATCGTTCCCCACCGTCGCCACGCCCCGCGCCAGACCGTTCGAATGCTCGAGGGCATCCACCAGGGCGCGGTTGTCGGCGCCGTGGCAGGTAGCCTGTACGATAACGTTGCGGCTGAAGCCCAGGTGGTCCCGCAGTGCCCAAAGCTGCTCCTTCGAGGCGTCACAGGGTGTGTACTTGCGCTCCGGCGCAAACGGAAACCGGGCGCCCGGGCCGAAAACATGGCAGTGCGCATCCACCGCTCCCGGGGGCGGTACAAATCGCGGCTTGCTCGGCGAGGGGTGGAACGGCAGCCAGTCGGCGTCCATGGTAAAGGGCGAAGACGCTGTGTTTGTTTCGCTCACGCTTACACCCCCCGCGCTTTCAGCGCCTTGTCCAGCCGTGGGTAAACCCTGCGCGCGTTGCCTTCGAAGACCTGGTAGCGCTGCTCTTCGCTGAGGTTCAAGTTGTCCAGATAGCGCTTGGTGTCATCAAAATATTGACCCGTCTGCGGGTCGATACCGCGCACGGCACCCACCATTTCCGAACCGAACAGGATGTTGTCGATATCGATCACCTCGAACAACAGATCGATGCCCGGCTGGTGGTACACGCAGGTATCAAAGAACACGTTTTTCATCACGTGTTCATCCAGCGGAGGTTGCTTCAGCATGTCCGCCAGGCCACGGTAGCGTCCCCAGTGGTAAGGCACGGCGCCGCCGCCATGGGGAATGACGAAACGCAGGTCCGGGAAATCCCTGAACAGGTCCCCCTGGATAAACTGCATAAAGGCGGTGGTGTCCGCATTGATATAGTGGGCGCCGGTGGCGTGGAAATTATGATTGCAGGAGCCGGACACATGGATCATCGCCGGCACGTCCAGTTCCACCATTTTCTCGAAGAACGGATACCAGCTCCTGTCGGTGAGCGGCGCCGAGGTCCAGTGTCCGCCGGAGGGATCGGGGTTCAGGTTGCAGCCCACGAAACCCAGTTCGTTCACGCAGCGCTCCAGCTCGGCGATGGAATGGGTGATGGACACGCCCGGGGACTGGGGTAACTGGCAGACGCCGATGAAAGTCTCGGGATAGAGATCCACCACCCGCTTGATCAGGTCGTTGCAGGCGCGGGTCCACTGCTGGGACACCGCGTCGTCCCCCAGGTGGTGGGCCATGGCCGAAGCGCGCGGCGAGAAGATGGTCATATCGGCACCGCGCTCGCGCAGCAGGCGCAGCTGGTTCTGTTCGATACTCTCGCGGATCTCGTCGTCGCTGATCCGCGGCAGTTCCGGCAGTGGCTTGCCGGCTTCGAAAGCGGCCAGCTGTGCCTCGCGAAACGCCTGATGGGGCGCGGGGGCGGTGGTGTAGTGGCCGTGACAATCGATAATCATGGTCCCTTATTCTCCCTTGGTCGTGGAGGACGTGAAATCGGTGCGAATGCGATCCAGCATGGGGACAAGCTCCTCCTCCGAAAGCGCATCGGCAAACCCCGGCGCCCAGGCTTGGCGCTCGACACAGCCGCGGCTCATCCAGGGCTCGAGCCCCGCGTCGGCAACGGTCCGCGCCACCTCGCGCATTTCTTCCGACCGGCGCACGCCGTGCTCCAGCGTGCGGGAAATCAGGTAGCGGGCGTGTCGCGCCCAGTCGGGGTGCGGGAACAGGTCGTTGAGGGAGGTGAGAACCTCCTCCTCCACGCCGTAGTGCCGGGCCGCGAGCAGAGACTCGGAAACCAGCGCTTCCATTCCCTTGACGATGACGCTGCGGCACATTTTGGTGGCCGCGGCCCGCCCCGGCTCGGCGGAATAGAAGCTGGCGCCGGCAAAACCCAACTGCCGGGCCAGCGGTTCGAAGGCTTCCGCGTGCGGCCCGGCCAGGAGAATGGGCGAGCGAATGCGGCGCGGCCCGATGGGGGACATGACGGACGCTTCCACGTAGCGGCCACCGGCGGCGTCGACCAGGTCGGCCGCGCTGCGCTTGGTCGAGGGCGCCACCGAATTGAGATCGAGAAACCAGCAGCCCTGAGGCAGGCCCGGCAGCACCGACGCCGCGGCGGCCAGGTCCTGGTCCGCGGTCACGGCGGAGATAACCAGCTCGCAGCCGACCGCCACTTCCCCCGCGCTGCGTGCCGCGCCCACTCCGTCCAGAGCCAGCAGTGCATCCCGCGTACGACTGGGCGCCGACCCCGGGTCATCAAACTGCCGATCCCAGAGCCGCAGGGCGGCACCCCCCTGGGCCAGCAGATCCCGCGCCAGGATGCTTCCCACTTCACCCAGCCCCAGCAGGGCCACCTGTCGAATCGCACTCATACCGTTTTTATCTCCGCATCCACCACCGCGCCAGGCACCATGACCTCGCCACGCATCAGCAGGCGGGCGGTGCGCAACAGGGCGGCCCGCCGCACCTGAAAACCGGATACCGCGCCGCTGCCGGCCACGTCCATTTCCACCGTAAAGAACCCGGTGGGGTGTTCGATATCCATCCGCGTGGCGCCATCCTGTGGCGTCAGTCCACTGACCTGTTGCGCCACCGATCCGGGCAGCAAGCAACCGGTGGCCACGCTGACCGAGCCGAGCACGCCGATGGCCTCGTGCACCCGGTGGGGGATGAAGGTCCGGGTGGAGACCGCACCACCGTTCCGGGCCGGCGAAACCAGGCACATCTTGGGTACGGTTTTGTCCGACACATCGCCGAGCCGCATTGGCTCCCCCAGGGCAAGCCGTATGGCCTCCAGGCGCCCTTTCAATTCCGAGTTGGCCTCGAGCTCGGCGGGAGATTCCGCACCGCTGATACCGAAGTCCGCCGCCCGCATCAGCACTACCGGCATACCGTTGTCGATGCAGGTCACCGCCACGCCCTCGACGCTGTCCACCGCGTTGCCGGTCGGCAGCATGGCGCCGCAACTGGAGCCCGCGATATCGAGAAAATCGAGCAGCACCGGAGCCGCGCTGCCGGGAACGCCGTCGATGCGGGCATCGCCCTGGTACCGGACCTGTCCACCGGGGGTTTCCACCCGGGCAATGGCCAGGGCACCGGTATTGACCATATGGATGCGAACGTCGGTAAATTCGTCCCCCGCCGGCACCATGCCCTGCTCTATGGCAAAGGGACCGACACCGGCCAGGATATTGCCGCAGTTCTGTCCGTCACTGACCTCCGCGCGCTCCACCACCACCTGCAGGAACAGGTAATCCACGTCGGCATCGTCGCGCCGGGAGGGACCGACCACGGCCACTTTACTGGTCAGCGGATGCGCTCCACCCATGCCATCGATCTGGCGTGCATCGGGGGAGCCCATGGCCGCCAGCAACAGGCGGTCGCGGGCGGAGGGCTCGGCAGGTAAATCGGAAGTGCGGAAATAGAGCCCCTTGGAAGTGCCCCCCCGCATCACCGAACAGGGAATCGCGGCTTGCAACTTACAGGTCCTCCAGGGAGTCCACGTAACGCAGCCCCTTCTCGGCCAGGCGCTCGCGCATGTTGTAGATATCCAGGCCCAACTCGCCGGCGGCGAGCCGCTTGCGCTTCTCTTCCTCGTTGATCAGGCGCTTGCGTATCTTCTCCGCCGCTTCCGCAGCGCCCTGCCGGGGCACCACCACCACGCCGTCGTCATCCGCCACCACCAGATCGCCGGGATTGACCAGCGCGCCGGCGCAAACCACGGGGATGTTGACGTTACCCACGGTCTCCTTGACCGTGCCCTGGCTGAACACCGCCCTGGACCAGACCGGGAATTCCATCTCGGTCAGGGTCGCGATATCCCGCACCCCGGCGTCGATCACCAGGCCCTGGACACCCCGCGCCTTCAGGGATGTGGCCAACAGATCACCGAAGTAGCCGTCCTCGCAGGGGCTGGAGGGCGAAACCACCAGCACATCTCCCGGCCGGCACTGTTCCACCGCCACATGGATCATCCAGTTGTCTCCCGGGGCCACCTCACAGGTCACCGCGGGGCCGGCGATTTTCGCGGGGCGGTAGATAGGGCGCATACAGGAGGCCATCAGCCCCTTGCGACCCTGCGCCTCGTGTACGGTCGCGGTTTCGGCGCCGGCATATTGCGCCGCGATATCCTCGGGGACGCGTTCAATATTGGTTACGCAGACGCCCATTCAGCCTTCTCCTGTTTGTTATGAACAGTTACTAAAAACTGCAAATCGGACGCTGCTCATTATTATCCAAAGCGCTTGAAATGCGTTGTTCGATTACTGTCATACCCCATTAGATTTTTCTATAATGGTGCTCCCGACAAGGAGTGACCATGGACACTGTTCCCAACCTGCGGCATCTGTCTGCCCTCGCCGAGGCGGGCCACAGCGGCAGTATCAGCTCGGCGGCTCGCTCCGTGCATCTGTCCCAGTCCGCCGTCACCCAGGGCCTGTCCGGCATCGAACGGATGCTGGGGGCCGAACTGTTTAATCGCACCACTTCTGGCGTGTTCCCAACGGCGGCGGGCAGGGTCTACCTGGAACGCGTCGAGCGCGGCCTGGCCTGGCTGAAACAATTGGAACGCGAAGCTGCCGGGCGCGGCGGCCAACAGGGATTACGGCGCTTGCTGACCGCAACGCAACTACGCGCACTGATCACCGTGGTGAACACCGGCAGCTTTAGTCACGCCGCCAACCAGTTGGGCCTGAGCCAGCCCACCGTACAGCGCGCGGCGCGGGAGCTGGAAACCGTCAGCGGCCACGAGCTGTTTCGCCGCTCACCCTTCGGTGTCGAACCCACCTGGCGGGCGCGGCAGATGGCGCGTTACGCCAATCTCGCCTTCGATGAAATACGGCAGGGTTTTGACGAGGTGCGCTCACTCGCCGGGGACAAGTTGGTCGCCAGTCTGGCAGTGGGCAGCCTGCCCCTGGCCCGGACGCGCATGGTGCCCCAGGCAGTCTCCCGCTTATTGCAGGTTTACCCTGAAACGCGGGTGAAAATTATTGACGGCCCCTACGATGAACAACTCCACGCATTACTACATGCCCAGATCCACATGATCGTGGGCGCCTTGCGCCACCCCCTGCCCAGCCCGGATATCCGGCAGGAGGTTCTGTTCGACGACCCCCTGTACATCGTGGTGCGGCCGGGCCACCCCCTGCTGGCAAAACGGCGGGCCAGTGCCAGGGAACTGAGTCAACTGGACTGGATTGCCCCCCGTGAGCAGACCCCCGCCCGGAAAGCTTTCAGCCACTTTTTCCAGCGCGAGAAGCTGACACCACCGGAGCACGTGATCGAGTGCAGCTCGCTGGTCGCTATCCGGAGCCTGTTACAGGATACCGATCGGGCCGCGCTGCTACCCGCGCGACAGGTGGAAGTGGATGTGAAAGCCGGGCTTCTGGCGGTGATGCCGACCCCTCTGGCGGGAACCACTCGCGCCATTGGCATTACCACGCGCAGCGGCTGGAAACCCACCACTGTGCAGGCGAGGTTTATCGAATTGCTTCACGATTTCCCGACCCGGCGCGGCTGACAACCGCGCTATCCGAAACACCGCTTTGGCACCCGTGAAAGTTACTCCCACTCAAATGTTGTTAAGGAGACTATGGTTAACTGGAAATTACCCACATGTGGGTAACAGTTTACCTTACAACCCATATATGGGTAACAATCAACTTAAATTCCGCACTATCCTCGCCCGCCAGCTCCGTGCTGAACGAAAGGCCATGGGGTTGGGTCAACAAGAGTTCGCCAGAAAATTAGCTATCAGCCAGTCAACTCTGGCCCGTATCGAAAGCGGTGAGCAGAATGTGACCATCGACATGCTGGAGCTTATTTGCAGCCGTTTAAAATGCAGGATATTCGAACTATTGCCAGATCGATAGATCGGGCTACCGCAGAGGGGTCGGATATTAATACCGCTACCTTAAGTCGAAAATCGGCATATTTGTAGGATGGGCAAAGCGTAGCGTGCCCATCAAGGTCCCGGAAGATGGGCACGTCGCTACGCTCCTTTGCCCATCCTACGACCGAAACAACGCTTAAGGTAGC